>NZ_JBGLYK010000039.1:0-32854 GCF_047304025.1 Pseudomonas sp. Pseusp97
GCGCAGCGATACCCATGCTGCCGGTGGCGAAATCGATGGGTATCGCTGCGCTCCACACCATCCTACGTCGTGCTCATCCTGAAGCTGCGCGGTGAACTACAGAGAGGGGATGGAAAACGCCACCAGCCGATAGCCCTCGGCGGTACGGATGAAATCGAAGCTGGCATGCCTTGCCGGCTCGAACGAGCCTTGGTCCCAATGCTCCACAGCCGAGACCTTGGGCGTCTTCCACTGGGCGAATTCGCCGCAGCCGTCGAAATACTGCGGGTCGCGCTCGGGGTCGAAGGGCCAGCCCATATCGTCCTGGCGCACGCCATAGCCCGCAGAGGTACGCAGGGCCTCCAGACGCGCGCGCAACTGCGCACCGTACTCACGCAGCACGTCATCTACCGCAGCGGTTTTCCAGTCATCCTGCGGCGCGCCGCCCTCTCCGCTCCACAGCTGTGGATAACTGTGCGCCTTCAGCGAGACGTCATCGAGGTGCGCAAGAAACTCGTCCCTGAACCAGGCGGCGAAGTCCTTCTCGATGTCGACGAAGCTGAGGTAGCGACCGTCCACTGCCTTGAAGGAAACGCGGCGCGGGTCGCTGGATGGCTGATCGCTCACCTCCCGCGAAAACCAGTCCAGCGCGGCGGCGCGGCGACTGTCGAAGTTCTCCACCAGCGTCCTGCCCTGGCGATCGAGCAGCACTTCCGTGCCGCCGCTCCAGCCCTTGTGCTCGCACTGATCCAGGCTCACACCCGGCTCGGCGCAGCTTCGGGCAGCGCCTTTCAGCGCTACGACCAAGCCGTTGCGCATCGCCGTGGCATCGCTCAGCTCAGCCCGAATCAGCACCCGGCCATCGCCGTCGAGGAAGCCGACCTTGTCGCGCTGGCGGTCGCGGAAGCGGATGCTGTCCTCGCTCTCGCAGATCGGCGCGTTGTCGAAGAAATACAGCGAATCCGGAGCCACCTCGCGGCCGTCGCGCAGCAGGTAGTAGCTGCGATAGCCATCTGCGCTTTCCTCGCCGGTGGCGATGATGTGCTCGAAACGCCGGGCCAGGGTGAACATCGGGCTGAGCTTCGGCTCGACCCGGACCGCGCCCTGCGCATCCTTGAAGCCGATCAGGTCATTCTGCGTGAATGCCACCCAGGGCTCGTCCGCCACTGCGCTAGCGCTCAACGTCAGCGCCCCGCAGGCAATCAACCATGGCCTGATATCCATCCCTCGCATGCCAAGCTCCCCGTGGCCAATCCATGTTCCGCCGCATTGTGCCACGCGCCAATGAAAAGCCCCCGCGCATCACTGCACGGGGGCTCGATCTCGCCAGGGAACTATCAGGCCGGCTGACGTTGCATGGCGCCGCTGGCGCTTTCGCCTTTCAGGCTCCAGCTCTTGAGATGTTCCAGGCTCGCGCGGTAGGGCTTCAGGCCGCTGGCCAGCAGCAGCGCACCGGCCAGCAGCGCCACCACGCTGACGATCAGCAGCGAGTAGCGCAGCGCCATATCGTCGGCGAACACGTAGTCGGTCACCAGGGCGATGGCGGTCGGGCCGATACCCAGGCCGAGCAGCGTGACCACGAACAGGTAGATGGCCGAGGCCTGGCCGCGCATGGAGTTGGGCATGATTTCCTGGATCGCCGCCGGGGCGACACCGAAGGGCATGCTGAGGAAGAACACGATGGGCGCCATCATCGCGGCCGCCGCATTGCCGCTGTCCAGCAGCGGATAGACCAGGCTCAGCGGGATGGCCAGGACGGCCGCCAGCAGCCCCACGCGCATGTTGGCATCGGTGCGTCCGCGCTTGGCCCAGTAATCGGCCAGCCGGCCACCACAGACGATCCCCAGGCAGCCGAACACCGCAACGATGCTGCCGTAGACCACGCCCACATGGCCGGCGTCCCAGCCGTAGGTGCGGACGAAGAAGGTCGGCACCCAGGCGCCGCTGCCATAGCTGGCGAAGGAGATGCAGGCGAAGCCGAAGTTGTGGCACAGCACGGTCTTGCGATTGGCGCGCAGGTAAGCGCCCACTTCGCTCATCGGCACCACCACGCCGGCGCCCACGCCGCGACGGGTCGGCTCCTTCACCGCGAGCATCAGCAGGGTGAAGAGCACGCCGGCGGCGCCGAGGATCAGGAAGATCAACTGCCACGGGCGCACCTCGCCGAGGATCGGCAGGTGCACGTCGCCCTGGGCGGAGGCGAACTTGATCACCAGCCCGCCGAGCAGGAAGGCCAGCCCCGAGCCGAGGTAGATACCCATGGAATACACGCTGATGGCGGTGGCGCGACGCTGGGCCGGGAAGCTGTCGGCAATCAGCGAATAGGCCGCCGGCGACAGCGCCGCCTCGCCCACGCCGACACCGACGCGGAACAGCAGGAAGTGCCAGTACTGGCGAGCCAGGCCGCAGGCGGCGGTCATGGCGCTCCAGATCAGCACGCCGACGGTGATCAGCCCGCGGCGGCTGCGGCTGTCGGCCATGCGCCCCAGGGGAATGCCGCACAGGGTGTAGAACAGCGCGAAGGACAGGCCCATCAGCAGGCTCATCTGCGTGTCGCTGATCTCCAGATCGCGACGGATGGGGCCGACCAGCAGGTTGAGAATCTGTCGGTCGATGAAGGAAAGCACGTAGGCGACCATGAGGATCGCAACCGTGGACCAGGCCACGGCACTGGGGGGGTAGCCGTTATTGTTGTTGTTCATGCCGGGCTCCTGAAACGCCGCCAATCGCGGCGAAGGCGAAGGGGAGAACCCGCAGAGTAGGCATTGCGAACGCGTCGCGCGCGCACTATCAGGTCCCTGAATGCGCACGTCGGCCGTTGGCTGATGAATGGGTGGTCAGGGGATGGCCACCAGGTTTCAGCAAGGGATCACCCTGTAGAAGCGAGCTTGCTCGCGAAGCAGTTACCCGAGAGCTGGGCGTCAGGCGGGTTCGCTAGCAAGCTCGCTCCTACGAAGAGCAGGGCGTCGTGTCGGGCGCATAAAGCTGGAAGCGTTATTCGCCCCACATGTCCGGATGGAGGTATCAGCGGAGCCCACCTGTAGGAGCGAGCTTGCTCGCGAACCAGTTACCCGAGAGCTGCGGCGTCAGGCGGGTTCGCGAGCAAGCTCGCTTCTACGAAGAGCAGACATTCCCTGTAGGGCGCATAAAGCGGAACGCTTTATCCGCCTCGACGGATAAAGCTCGGGCGTTATTCGTCCTACATGACCAGAGCCCACCCGAATGCGGAGCCCCTCTCCCCCCGCCCTCTTCCTGAAGGGAGAGGGAGCCGCCTGTGCCGACTGACGTATTGTTTCCAACCGGCACCGCCCCAGTCCCCTCTCCCTTCAGGGAGAGGGTTAGGGAGAGGGCATTGTCCCGCGGCGATGCAGCATCAGACCGCCGCAGGCAACCGCTCGCAAAGCTTCGCCAGCGCCCGCGCCCACAGCTCCTGGTCGTTCAGGCAAGGCACCAGCACCAGCTCCTCGCCACCCGCCGCGCGGAACTGCTCCTGGCCACGCTGGCCGATTTCCTCCAGGGTCTCGATGCAGTCGGCGACGAAGGCCGGGCACATCACCAGGAGGCGCTTCACGCCCTGCTTGCCAAGCTTGTCCAGCTGCGCCTCGGTGTAGGGTTCGATCCACTTGTTGCGGCCCAGGCGCGACTGGAAGGACACCGACCAGCGCCCATCTTCCAGTCCGGCGCCAGCGGCGAAATCCTCTGCCGTGCGCAGGCACTGGCTGCGGTAACAGACCGCCATGACCTCTTCATGCACGCCCCGGCTGGAGCTGGCGGTGAGGTCGTGGCGCTTGTCCTTCACCAGCTTGCGGATATGCGACTCGGGCAGGCCGTGGAAGCTCAGCAGCAGGTGATCGTAAGGTTGTTCCAGATAGGGCTTCACGCTGTCCACCAGCGCCTGGCGGTACTCGGGCTCGGCGTAGAACGGCGGCAGCACCTTCAGCTCCAGCTTGAGGTTGTGCTCGCGCATCACCCGGCGGGCTTCCTCGATGGCGGTGGTGGTGGTGCTGTCGGCGAACTGTGGGTAGAGCGGCGCGAAGGTCACCTGGGTGATGCCCTGCCGGCTCAGGCGCAGCAGCGCACCCTCGATGGACGGCTCGCCGTAGCGCATGCCCAGTTCCACCGGGCCATGCGGCCAGAACGGCCGCACCGCTTCCTGCAGGCGGCGGCTCAGCACCACCAGCGGCGAGCCCTCGTCCCACCAGATCGACGCGTAGGCGTGGGCGGATTCCTCCGGGCGCTTGCGCAGCACCAGCGACACCAGCAGTCGGCGGATCGGCCAGGGCAGGTCGATCACATAGGGGTCCATGAGGAACTGGTCGAGGTAGCGGCGCACGTCCTCGACCTGGGTGGAGGCCGGCGATCCCAGGTTGACCAGCAGGAGGGCGTTTTGGGTCATGCAGTGTCCTTAAACCGGTACGGTAGGAGGTGGTCGTGCAGGCTGCGCAGTTTACACGCAGCGGATTCCAGCAAGGCCTGTCGCCGATGCCGCAGGGCATCGGCCACGGCGATCTTCAGCGAGCTTCGCGCAGCACATCGGCCAACGCGTCCTTCAGCTCCGGGAAGCGGAACACGAAGCCGGCATCGAGCAGGCGGCGCGGCACGATGCGCTGGCCGCCCAGCAGCAGGATCGACATCTCGCCCAGCAACAGGCGCAAGGCGAAGCCCGGCACGTGCATCAGCGTCGGGCGATGCAGCGCCTGCCCCAGTTCCTGGGTGAAGTCGCGGTTGCGCACCGGCTGCGGCGCGCACGCATTATAGGGACCGCTGGCGTCGTTCCTGCGCAAAAGAAAATCGATCAGGGCGATCTGGTCTTCTATATGAATCCAGGACATCCATTGGCGGCCGTCCCCCAGGCGCCCGCCGGCCCCCAGGCGGAACGGCGGCAACAGGCGCTTGAGGAAACCGCCCTCGGGCGCCAGCACCAGCCCGGTGCGCACCAGCACCACGCGAATGCCCAACGCCTCGGCCTCGCGGGCGATCTGCTCCCAGGCCAGGCACAGCTCGCTGGCGAAGTCCTCACCGGCCGCCGCGCTGTTCTCTTCCAGCGGGCGCTCGCCGGCGTCGCCATACCAGCCGACCGCCGAGCCGTTGATCAGTACGGCCGGGCGCTGGCTGCGGCCTTCGAGCCAAGTCACCAGGCGCTCGGTCAGGCGCACCCGACTGTCCCACAGCAGGGCCTTGCGCCGCGCGCTCCAGGGTTTGTCGGCAATGGGCTCGCCGGCCAGGTTCACCACCGCGTCCAGCGGCCCGTCCCCATAGGCTTCGAAGTCGGCGATGCCGCGCACCGCCTCGCCGCACAGCGAGGCGACGCGCTGCGGCTGGCGGCTCAGCACGGTGAGCTGGTGCCCATCGGCGGCCCACTGGCGGCAGAGTCGACGGCCGATCAGACCGGTACCGCCGGTCAAGAGAATGTGCATGGCGAACTCCTGGTTGCGTGTTTCCACCTTCCATCAGTCTGGACGAGAGGGAGGCGATTGCATTGACACTCCCTCTAGGGCGAGGTCTACGCTGTAAGTGCCGGAACCGGCGCCGGGCTCATTCCTGAATGAACCGATGCGGCGCTGAAGGTTCCGATGATCGGATTCCTATCGTTGACGGGCATGGGCAGCTGAAAGCTAATTGTACAGATAATATAGTTTGTACAAGAATACCCCGCTCGTTACGCAGCAAAGCAGACAGATGACGAGGCATGTCATGAGCGCCCCCATCGCCATCATTGGCACCGGCATCGCCGGACTCTCGGCCGCCCACGCCCTGCAGAACGCCGGACAGGTCGTCCAGCTGTTCGACAAGGGCCACGGCAGCGGCGGCCGCATGGCCAGCAAGCGCAGCGAAGCCGGAGCGCTGGATCTCGGTGCGCAATACTTCACCGCCCGCGACCGGCGCTTCCTCGACGCCATCCAGCAATGGCGCGAGCACGGCTGGGTCGCCGAGTGGGACCCAGCCCTCTACCAGTACCGGGACGGCGAACTGAGCCCCTCCCCCGACGAGCAGCCGCGCTGGGTCGGCACGCCGCGCATGAGCGCGATTACCCGTGCGTTGCTGCACGACCAGACGGTGACCTTCGCCTGCCGCATCACCGAGGTATACCGCGGCGAGGAGCATTGGCACCTGCAGGACTCCGAAGGCCAGACCCACGGCCCGTTCAGTCGCGTGCTGGTGGCCACGCCCGCACCCCAGGCCGCCGCGCTGCTGGCCAGTGCGCCGAAACTGGCCGCCGCCGCGGCGAGCATCGCCATGGAGCCGACCTGGGCCGTCGCGCTGGCCTTCCGCGAGCCGCTGGACACGCCGGTGCAAGGCTGCTTCGTGCATGAAGGCCCGCTGTCCTGGCTGGCCAGCAATCATTCCAAACCGGGCCGCGACGAGCAGTTGGATACCTGGGTGCTGCACGCGGCCAGCGGCTGGAGCAAGCAGCACATCGACCTGCCCAAGGAAAGCGTGATCGAGCACCTGCGCGGCGCCTTCGCCGAGCTGATCGGCTGCGCCGTCCACGCACCGGACTTCGCCCTCGCCCACCGCTGGCTCTACGCGCGGCCCATGGAGGCCCATCAGTTCGGCGCCCTGGCCGATGCCGACCTGGGCATCTACGCCTGCGGCGACTGGTGCCTTTCCGGTCGCGTCGAAGGCGCCTGGCTCAGCGGCCAGGAAGCCGCCCGCCGACTGCTCGAACACCTCTGACCTCCCGGCCCTCCCGTCCGGGAGGGCTGCCGCTTGCCCGTCCGCGCCTGTACAAGTTTTTGCACTTGTACAGTTCTGCGCATATGCTTACCGATAGTTGTACAAACCAAGAACACTGTACAAGTAATCGGTAATCGCCATGACCAACGCCACATCCCGCCCCAAGCTCGGCATCAGCGCCTGCCTGCTGGGCGAGCCGGTGCGCTACAACGGCGGGCACAAAGCCTCGCGCCTGTGCCTGGATGTGCTCAGCCGCCACTTCGATTTCGTCCCGGTGTGCCCCGAAGTCGCCATCGGCCTGAGCGTGCCCAGGCCGACCCTGCGCCTGGTGGGCGACCACGGCGACCCCAGGGCGCTGATCCAGCGCGAGGGCGGCCGCGACGTCAGCCAGGCCCTGCGTGACTTCGGCCAGCAGCAGGCGCAGCGACTGCCCGACCTCTGCGGCTACGTCTTCATGCAGCAGTCGCCCTCCTGCGGCTTGCAACGGGTGAAGCTGTACCGCCCCGATGGCCAGTTGCGCCCGCAAGGTGTCCGTGGGCTGTACGCGGAGGCCTTCTGCGCGGCGCGTCCGGAACTGCCGGTGGAAGAAGAAGGCCGGCTCAACGACCCGGTGCTCCGCGAGAACTTCCTGACCCGTGTGTTCGCCCTGGCCGCTTGGAAAGCACTTTGTGAAAGGGGCCTGACGCGCCACGCGGTGATCGCTTTCCACTCGCGCTACAAGTACCAGCTGCTGGCGCACAACCCGCGCCAGTACAGCCTGCTCGGCCAGCGCCTGGCGAAGATCGGCGACCTGCCGCTGGAAGAGTTCGCTCCGGCCTACCTGCGTGACTTCATGACAGCACTGGGCACCTGCGCCACCCGCGGCACCCACAGCAACGTGCTGCAGCACCTGGCGGGTTACCTCAAGCACGACCTGCCCGCGCCGGACAAAGCCGAGCTGCAGCGCCTGATCGACCAGTACCGCGAAGGCGTGATCCCGCTGGTAGTGCCGCTGACGCTGCTCAAGCACCACTTCCGCCTGCATCCGCACCCTTACATCGACGCCCAGGCCTACCTCCAGCCGCATCCCGAGGACCTGAGCCTGCGCAACGCCATCTGATGCGCCCCGACAGGAAAGCCATGAATCCCGACCGCCCTCACCGCGACTCCGACGACGACTATCGCCAGGCCCTGGCCGAAGGCTGGCTGCCGATCCGCGAAGTCTCCCGGCGCACCGGCGTCAACCCGGTCACCCTGCGTGCGTGGGAACGTCGATACGGCCTGGTCGTGCCGCAACGCACGCCCAAGGGCCACCGGCTCTATTCCGAAACACAGATCGAGCGCATCCAGGCCATTCTCACCTGGCTCGGCCGCGGCGTGGCGGTGAGCAAGATCCGCGCATTGCTCGATGAGGACACGCCCCCACCGATTGAAACCAGCGCCTCGCCCTGGGATGACCTTCGCCAGCAATGCGTCGGCGCCATCGGTCGCCTGAACGAACGCCAGCTGGACGAGCTGTTCAACGGCGCGCTGGCGATCTACCCCGCGCTGACCCTCTGCGAGCAATTGATGCTGCCGCTGCTGCACGAACTGGAGCGGCGCTGGCAGGGCCAGTTCGGCGCACAACTGGAGCGGGTGTTCTTCTACACCTGGCTGCGCACCAAGCTCGGCACCCGCCTTTACCACCACAACCGCCAGCAGCGCGGCGCGCCGCTGTTGCTGGTGAACCAGTCGGACCTGCCGCTGGAGCCGGGCCTGTGGCTCACCGCCTGGCTAGCCGGCAGCGCCGGCTGCCCGCTGGAAATCTTCGACTGGCCACTACCGCCCGGCGAGCTGGCCCTGGCGGTGGAACGCCTGCAGCCACGCGCCGTGCTGCTGTACGCCAGCTGCGCGCTGAACCTGCCGCAGCTGTCCCGGCTGTTCGCCGGCATCGAGTGCCCGCGCCTGCTGGCCGGCCCCGCTATCGCCATCCACCCCGAGGCATTGCAGGACCTGGCCGTCGCCGAGCCGCCTTTGCACTTGGCCAGCGATCCGCTTGTCGCCTTCGGCCTGCTGCGCGATCTGCACCTGCTCAACGGGGAAGCCCCATGAAACGCCAACTCGTCTGGCTACGCACCGACCTGCGCCTGCGCGACAACAGCGCCCTGCACGCTGCCGCCGAGCGCGGCCCGGTGATCGCGCTCTACCTGCTCAGTCCCGGCCAGTGGCAGCGTCACGACGACGCGCCGTGCAAGGTCGACTTCTGGCTGCGCAACCTGCGCGAATTGCGCGCCGGCCTCGACAAGCTGCACATCCCACTGCTGATCCGCACGGCGAATCACTGGGACGAGGCGCCGAACGTCATCAGCCTGCTGTGCCAGGAGCTGGACATCGAGACGGTCCACGTCAACGAGGAGTACGGGATCAACGAAGCCGCCCGCGACGCGGCAGTGGAAAAGGCTCTGGCGGACGACGGAATCCGCCTGCGCAGCCACCTCGACCAGCTGTTCTTCCCCCCCGGCACCCTCCTCACCAAGGGCGGCACCTGCTTCCAGGTCTACAGCCAGTTCCGCAAGGTCTGTTACGAACGGCTGAATCTCGGTGTGCCCGGCCTGGTACCGGCCCCTCGCGCGCAGCAGGAGTTGCATATCGCTAGCGACGAGGTGCCCGGGCAGGTGGAAGGTTTCGAAACGCCGTCTATTGCGCTGAGCAAGGAATGGCCAGCCGGGGAGGAGGCGGCCCACGAGCGTCTGGAACTGTTCACCGAGGAAATCCTCAGCACTTATCAGGACACCCGCGATCTTCCCGCCCGCGACGGCACCAGCCGCCTATCGCCCTACCTGGCCGCCGGCGTACTGTCGCCCCGGCAATGCCTGCACGCGGCGCTGGCCAACAACCACGGCGAGTTCGAGACCGGCAACAGCGGCGCGGTCAGCTGGATCAACGAACTGCTCTGGCGCGAGTTCTACAAGCACATCCTGGTCGGCTTCCCGCGGGTCAGCCGGCACCGCGCCTTCCGCGAGGACACCGAGAAGCTGAAATGGCGCCACGACCCGAAGGGCCTGGAGGCCTGGCAACAGGGCCGCACCGGCTTCCCGATCATCGACGCCGCCATGCGCCAGCTGCTCGCCACCGGCTGGATGCACAACCGCCTGCGCATGGTGGTGGCGATGTTCCTCACCAAGAACCTGCTGATCGACTGGCGCGAAGGCGAACGCTGGTTCATGCGCCACCTGATCGACGGCGACCTGGCGGCGAACAACGGCGGCTGGCAATGGAGCGCCTCCACCGGCACCGATGCGGCGCCCTACTTCCGAATCTTCAACCCGATCTCGCAGTCCGAACGCTTCGACCCGGAGGGCCGCTTCATTCGTCGCTGGGTGCCGGAGCTGGCCGGGGTGGAGGGCAAGGCGGTGCACGATCCGTCGAGGCTCGGGCTGTTCGGCGTGGAGGGTTATCCACAGCCGATGTGCGATCTCTCTGCAACCCGCGAGCGTGCGCTGGAGGCCTTCAAGAGCCTTTCCGTCTCGCAGTGATCTGTAGGAGCGAGCTTGCTCGCGAAAGCCTCCGCTGCGGGCTTGTTCGCGAGCAAGCTCGCTCCTACGAAGAACGTTCTTCGCGCACAAAAAAGCCGGGCCCAGGGCCCGGCTTTCTTTGTCAGCGTTCTGTTACAGCGGATGCGTGTAATAGAGGCTGTAGGATTCGATACCGTCGTTCGGCTGGCTGATGCCGGCGTTGGAGTAGTGCGTCGCGCGCACACCCAGTGCTTGGCCTTCACCGAAGCGCAGGCCGGCGCCGATGCGATCCTCGAAGTTGAAGGCGCCGCCCAGGTTCTGGTCGCCCACGCGGGAACCACTGAATACGGCCACGCCGATGCCGGCCTCGACGAAGGGTTTGACCGTCTCGCCGGAGAACTCGTACACAAAGACCGGACTGAAGGACAGGGAGTGACGGCCGCTGGCTTCCTCACCACCTTCCCAGTAGGTGTAGCCGGCGTCCCAGTAGCCAGTCAGGCGACCGGTCGAAGTCTGCCACCAGCTCTTGTCCCAATCGAAGCCCAGGCCCAGGCGATAGGTCATGTCGTTCTGCCCGGTGAAGCCCACGGCGCCGGTCAGGCTGGCAGCCTGGGCGGTGAACATGTGTCCAAGGGACAGGGCTGCCACGGCGGCAAGCGAGAGCAGTTTCTTCATCGAAACGTCCTTTATTAGAAAGCTGAATGAAAAATCCCCGCGAATAGCTGGCAATTATAAGGCCATTTGTCAGCATTCGCTGACAGACCAAAGTCCATAGCTAGCTATTTTTTCGATCAGCCAGGGAAATGACCGACGATCTCGTCAGATCCCCAAAGCGCCGGAAGTACGCGTTCAAGGGCTTCGACTGCGCCACTGGTCCATAGCTCAATTTTTTTTCCGGGAGCGTCAGCCAGCATCTCCCGCGAGACCAGCAGCCGCTCCAGCTGGCGCGCCACGGCCGCTCCGGTGTCGATCAGCGACACATCTGCAGGGACCAGTTCCCGCAGCAGCGGGCGCAGGAAAGGGTAATGCGTGCAGCCCAGGATCAGCGTGTCGCAGCCCTCAGCCAGCAACGGTGCCACATACCCTTGCAGCAATTCACGGGTCTGCGGGCCGTTCAGGTCGCCCAGCTCGATGCGCTCGACCAGTCCCGGACAGGGCTGGGTAATGACCCGCACGTCGCTGGCGAAGCGATCCAGCAGAGCGGCGAAGCGTGCGCTCTTCAGGGTGCCGGTGGTGGCGAGTACGCCGACTACACCGCTGCGGGTCGCTTCGGCAGCTGGCTTCACTGCCGGCTCCATGGCGACGATGGGCAGCTGCGGATAAAGCTCGCGCAGGTCGGCGGCAGCGGCAGCGGTGGCCGTGTTGCAGGCGAGCACCAGCGCCTTGGCGCCGCGGGACAGGAGAAATTCGGCAATGGCGCGGCAACGCGCGCGGATGTATTCGGGAGTCTTCTCGCCGTAGGGCACGTGGCCGCAGTCGGCGAGGTAGATCAGGGATTCATGGGGAAGCCGCGCGCGGATTTCGTGGAGGACGCTGAGGCCGCCCACACCGGAATCGAACACGCCGATCGGCGCGGCATCAGCCATGCGCGGCTCCGCACACGGCACACTGCGGATCGCGCTTGACGCGCAGTTCGCGGAAGCGCGTGCCGAGCGCATCGATCAGCAGCAGGCGCCCCACCAGCGGCTCGCCGAAGCCGGCCAGCAGCTTCAGGGCTTCCAGCGCCTGCAGGCTGCCCACAAGGCCCACCAGAGGGCCGACCACACCGGCCTCGCTGCAGGTCAGCTCGGCTTCGCTGCCATGGCCATACAGGCAGTGGTAGCAGGGGCTCTCCTCGCGGCGCGGGTCGAACACCGAGAGCTGTCCTTCCAGGCGAATGGCCGCGCCGCTCACCAGCGGTTTCTTCGCGGCGACGCAGGCGGCGTTCACCGCTTCGCGGGTGCCGAAGTTGTCGCAGCAGTCGAGCACCAGGTCGACGCCCGCCACGGCGGCGTCGATGGAGTCGGCGTCCAGCGCCTGGCGATGGGCGACCAGCTTCACGTCCGGGTTCAGCGCGCTCAGGCGGGCGATGGCGGAATCCACCTTGCCCATGCCGACGCTGTCGGTGCCGTGGATGATCTGCCGCTGCAGGTTGGTCAGGTCGACCGTGTCGAAGTCCGCCAGGTGCAGCTCGCCGACGCCGGCGGCGGCCAGGTACAGCGCCACCGGGGCGCCCAGGCCGCCGAGGCCGACGATCAGCACGCGGCTGTCCTTCAGGCGCAGCTGGCCGTCCACGTCTATCTGCGGCAGCAGGATCTGACGGCTGTAACGCAGCAGTTCGTTGTCGCTCAGCATGACCAGCGCCCCAGGCTGATACGTTGGTGGCCGCCCAGGTCGCGGCGGCTTTCCACGGCGCCGAAGCCACGGGTCAGCAGCAGGTCGCGTACTGCTTCAGCCTGGTCGAAACCATGTTCGAGCAGCAGCCAGCCGCCGTTCTCCAGGTGGTCCGGCGCCTGCTCGACGATCAGGCGCAGATCGTCCAGCCCGTCCTGGCCGGAAACCAGCGCGCTCGACGGTTCGAAGCGCACGTCGCCCTGCTGCAGGTGCGGGTCGCTGCTGGGGATATACGGCGGGTTGCTGACGATCAGCGAGAAGCGCTCGCCCGCTACCGCAGAGAACCAGTGGCTGGCGCGGAAGGCGACGTTGGCCAGACGCAGGCGCTCGCGGTTGCGCTCGGCCAGCGCCACGGCCTCGGGAATGCGATCGACGCCCAGCACCTGCCAGCTCAGGCGCTCGCATGCCAGGGCGAGCGCGATGGCGCCAGTGCCGGTGCCCAGGTCGAGCACGCGCGATGGCGAGGCCGGCAGCAGCGCCAGCGAGGTCTCCACCAGCAACTCGGTGTCCGGGCGCGGAATCAGGGTATGCGGCGCGACTTCCAGGTCGAGGCTCCAGAAGCCCTGGCGACCGAGGATGTAGGCCACCGGCTCGCCAGCCACGCGGCGGGCCAGATAGCGATCATAGAGATCGTGGGCTTCGCGGCTGACCACGCGCTCGGGCCAGGTCCGCAGGAAGCTGCGCGGTTTGCCCAGCGCGGCGGCGAGCAGCAGCTCGGCATCCAGGCGCGCGCTGGGCGAGTCCGGCAGGTGCGCCTCGTTGAGCAGGGTCATGATGGTTGCCATGGTCTGTCGCTCTCTCAGTCGCCCGCGGTCTCAATCACCGAGCGCGGCCAGCTGGTCGGCCTGGAACTCTTGCAATAGCGGCTCGATGACCTGTTCCACCGCGCCTTCCATCACTTCACCCAGGGAGTACAGGGTGAGGTTGATGCGGTGGTCGGTCACCCGGCCCTGGGGGAAATTGTAGGTGCGGATGCGCTCGGAGCGGTCACCCGAACCGACCAGCAGCTTGCGCGTGCTGGCGATCGCCTGCTGGGCGGCGGACTGCTGCTGGTCGTTGAGCTTGGCCGCCAGCCAGGCCATGGCCTTGGCGCGGTTCTTGTGCTGCGAGCGTTCTTCCTGGCACTCGACGACGATGCCCGACGGGATGTGCGTGATGCGCACCGCCGAGTCGGTCTTGTTCACATGCTGGCCGCCGGCGCCGGAGGAGCGGTAGGTGTCCACGCGCAGGTCGGCCGGGTTGATCTCGATGGCCGCCTGTTCGTCCGGCTCGGGGAGCACCGCCACGGTGCAGGCCGAGGTGTGGATGCGCCCCTGGGACTCGGTGGCCGGCACGCGCTGTACGCGGTGGGCGCCGGACTCGAACTTGAGCTTGGCGTAGACGCTCTCACCCTCGACGCGGGCGATCACCTCTTTATAGCCGCCGTGTTCGCCTTCGTTCTCCGACATGATCTCCACGCGCCAGCCCTGCTTCTCGGCATAGCGCGAGTACATGCGGAACAGGTCGCCGGAGAAGATCGCGGCTTCGTCGCCGCCGGTGCCGGCACGGATTTCCAGGAAGACGTTGCGGCCGTCGTTGGGGTCCTTGGGCAGCAGCATGCGCTGCAGGCGATCCTCCAGGCCCACCAGCGCGGTCCTGGCCTCGGCGACTTCCTCCTCGGCCATCTCGCGCAGGTCCGGGTCGCTGTCCTTGAGCAACGCCTGGGCGCCCTCGAGGTCGGACTGCACCTTGCGGAACTCGCGGAAGGCGAGGATGACCGGCTCCACTTCCGCGTATTCGCGGGAGTAGGCGCGGAACTTGGTCTGGTCGCTGATCACCTCGGCGTCGCCCAGCAGAGCGGTGAGCTCCTCAAAGCGGTCGCTGAGGATGTCCAGCTTTTTCAGGAGGGACGCTTTCATCGCTTGTCAGTGCCCTCCTCGAGGGCGAACAGTTCCTGCGCGACGGCCAGCGCATCGATGCGGCCCTCGGCGGAGAGTTTCTTCATCTGCACGCTGGGGGCGTGCAGCAATTTGTTGGTCAGGCCGCGGCTGAGCTGGGCGATGACCTCCATCGGGTCGGCGCCGTTGGCCAGCAGGCGCTGGGCCTTCTGGGTTTCCTCGTCACGCAGGCGCTCGGCCTGCTGGCGGTAGGCACGCAGCACGTCGACCGCGGCCAGCTCGCGCAGGCGCAGCATGAATTCGTGCACGCCATCACCTACCAGTTCCTCGGCGGCCTGGGCGGCGCCCTGGCGGCTCTTGAGGTTCTCGGCGACCACTTCGTGGAGGTCGTCCACGCTGTAGAGGTAGACGTCTTCCAGCTCGCCGACTTCCGGCTCGATGTCGCGCGGCACGGCGATATCGACCATGAACATCGGCTTGTGCCGACGCTGCTTCAGCGCGCGCTCCACCGCGCCCTTGCCAAGGATCGGCAACTGGCTGGCGGTGGAGCTGATGACGATGTCGCTGTTGACCAGTTCGTCCGGCATGTCCGCCAGCAGGATGGCGCGGGCGCCGAACTGCTCGGCCAGCAGGCTGGCGCGTTCCAGGGTGCGGTTGGCGACCACGATGCGCTTCACGCCCTGCTCGTGCAGGTGGCGGGCAACCAGGGTGATGGTCTCGCCGGCGCCGATCAGCAGCGCCTGGCTGCGGCTCAGGTCACTGAAAATCTGCCGGGCCAGGCTGACCGCGGCAAATGCCACGGAAACCGGGTTCTCGCCGATGGCGGTGTCGGTGCGCACGGTCTTGGCGGTGCTGAAGGTGGCCTGGAACAGGCGCCCCAGCATCGGCCCGACGGTGCCGGCCTCGCGGGCCACGGCATAGGCGGACTTCATCTGGCCGAGGATCTGCGGCTCGCCCAGCACCATGGAATCCAGGCCCGCGGCGACGCGCATCATGTGGCGCACGGCTTCCTCGTCCTGGTGAACGTAGGCGCAGGCGCGCAGGTCGTCGATCCCCAGGTTGTGGTAATCGGCCAGCCAGGCCAGCACGTCGCCGGCGTCCGGATGTTCGATCTCCAGATAGAGTTCGCTGCGGTTGCAGGTGGAGAGGATCGCGGCTTCGCGGCTGGACGTCAGCCTGCACAGCAGCTGCAGGGCCTCGACCATCTGCTCGGGGGTAAAGGCCACGCGCTCGCGAACGGCCACGGACGCGGTCTTGTGGTTGATGCCGAGGGCAATGAAGGCCATGCAGAATCGCTGATGCTGATCGGAAAGCCCGCAATTGTCCTACTTAGCCTTGTGAAGGACAACCACCCGCGACGGATCGCACACTGCAAATCGTATACAGGCCTTCCAGCGGCGCTTGCCCATGGGATTGGCACTTTCCTTATGTCATGATGGTCCCATTTCGCAGGTCAGGCCCTCGTCCTTCCTCTATGAACAAGTCTCTTGCGCTGCTGACTGCTCTGCTGCTGCTCGGCGGCTGCCAGTCTCTTACACAGAAAAATTCCGACAGTGCTTCCGCGGAGAAGGACAAGGCCGCGGCTGCGCAGAAAGACCAGAAGTACGGCTCCTTCAGCGAAGACACGATGTTCTCGCTGCTCACCGCCGAGCTCGCCGGCCAGCGCAACCGCTTCGACATCGCCCTCGCCAACTACGTCGAGCAGGCCAGGGAAACCCGCGATCCGGGCGTCGCCGAACGCGCCTTCCGCATCGCCGAGTACCTGGGCGCCGACCAGGAAGCCCTGGACACCTCGCTGATCTGGGCCAAGGCCGCGCCGGACAACCTCGACGCCCAGCGCGCCGCCGCCATCCAGCTGGCGCGCACCGGCCAGTACGACGAATCCATGGTGTACATGGAGAAAGTCCTCAACGGCCAGGGCGACACCCATTTCGACTTCCTTGCGCTGTCCGCCGCCGAGACCGATCCGGACACCCGCGCGGGCCTCTTGCAGAGCTTTGACCGCCTGCTGAAGAAGTACCCCGACAACGGCCAGCTGCTGTTCGGCAAGGCCCTGCTGCTGCAGCAGGACGGCCGCCCGCAGGAAGCCCTGCACCTGCTCGAAGACAATTCCGCCAGCAAGCACGACGTCGCCCCGTTGCTGCTGCGCGCACGCCTGCTGCAAAGCATGAAGCGCAGCGACGAAGCGCTGCCGCTGCTCAAGGCCGGCATCAAGGAGCACCCGGACGACAAGCGCGTCCACCTCGCCTACGCCCGCCTGCTGGTGGAGCAGAACCGCCTGGAAGACGCCAAGGCCGAGTTCTCCGCGCTGGTCGAGCAATTCCCCGATGACGACGACCTGCGCTTCTCCCTGGCGCTGGTCTGCCTCGAAGCCCAGGCGTGGGACGAGGCCAAGGTCTATCTGCAGGAACTGGTCGAGCGCGACAGCCATGTCGACTCCGCGCACTTCAACCTGGGCCGCCTGGCCGAGGAGAAGAAAGACCCGGAGACCGCGCTCAAGGAATACGCCCTGGTCGGCCCGGGCAACGACTTCCTCCCGGCCCAGCTGCGCTCCACCGAGATCCTGCTCGACCAGAAGCGCTATGACGACGCCTCGCGCCGCCTCGCCGAAACCCGCGAGCGCCAGCCGGACTACGCCATCCAGCTGTACCTGATCGAAGCCGAAGGCCTGTCCAACCGCGACCAGGTGGACCGCGCCTGGAGCGTCATCCAGCAGGGCCTCAAGCAGTTCCCGGATGACCTCAACCTGCTCTACACCCGCTCCATGCTCGCCGAGAAGCGCAACGACCTGGCGCAGATGGAACAGGACCTGCGGCTGATCATCCAGCGCGAACCGGACAACGCCATGGCGCTCAATGCGCTGGGCTACACCCTGGCCGACCGCACCACCCGCTACAGCGAAGCCCGCGACCTGATCCAGAAGGCCCACTCGCTGAACCCGGACGACCCCGCGATCCTCGACAGCCTGGGCTGGGTGAATTACCGCCTGGGCAACCTCAGCGAAGCGGAAACCTACCTGCGCAAGGCGCTGGAACGCTTCCCCGACCACGAAGTGGCCGCGCACCTGGGCGAAGTGCTCTGGGCCCAGGGCAAGCAGAGCGAAGCCCGCAAGGTCTGGGCCACCGCCCTGCAAAGCCAGCCCGACAGCGCCGTCCTGCGCGACACCATGCTGCGCCTGACCGGCTCCGGAACCCTCTGATTCATGCGTCTACGTCACCTGATCGGCGCCGCCGCGCTTGCCCTGCTCGCCGGCTGCTCCAGCTTCGGCACCCACGAAGCCCTGGAAGGCCAGGGCAACGCCAGCGCCTGGAATGCCCACAAGGCGCGCATCGCCACCCTCGACGGCTGGCAGATCGACGGCAAGGTCGGCATCCGCGCGCCCAAGGACTCCGGCAGCGGCACGCTGTTCTGGCTGCAGCGCCAGGACTACTACGACATTCGCCTGTCCGGCCCGCTCGGCCGCGGCGCCGCCCGCCTGACCGGGCGCGAAGGCGCGGTAACCCTCGAAGTCGCCGGGCAAGGCCGCTATGAAGCCGCCTCTCCCGAGGAGCTGCTGGAACAGCAGATGGGCTGGCGCCTGCCGGTTTCCCACCTGCTCTGGTGGATTCGCGGCCTGCCCGCACCGGACAGCAAGAGCCGCCTGACCCTGGACGGCGACAGCCGCCTGGCCAAGCTGCAACAGGACGGCTGGGACGTGGAATACACCCGCTACAGCGAGCAGAACGGCTACTGGCTGCCCGAACGCCTGAAGCTGCACGGCCAGGACCTCGACGTCACCCTGGTAGTGAAGACCTGGCAGCCGCGTCAATTGGGCGCAGGCCAGCCGGACACAGCGGACCAGCAGTGACATGCAGGACCGCCTGACCCTCCCGGCGCCAGCCAAGCTCAACCTGTTCCTGCATATCACCGGCCGCCGCGCCGATGGTTACCACGAGCTGCAGACCCTCTTCCAGTTCCTCGACCACGGCGACGAACTGCAATTCGCCCTGCGCGAGGACGGCGAAATCCGCCTGAACACCGGGATCGAAGGCGTTCCCCACGACAGCAACCTGATCGTCAAGGCCGCGCGCCGGCTGCAGGAGCAGTCAGGCAGCCAGCTGGGCGCCGACATCTGGCTGGACAAGCGCCTGCCCATGGGCGGCGGCATCGGCGGCGGCAGCTCCGATGCGGCCACTACCCTGCTCGCACTGAATCACCTGTGGCGGCTGAACTGGAGCGAAGACCGCCTCGCCGCCCTGGGCCTGAGCCTCGGCGCGGACGTGCCAGTGTTCGTGCGCGGCCGCGCCGCCTTCGCTGAAGGTGTCGGCGAACGGCTCACACCGGTGGAACTGGAGGAGCCCTGGTTCCTCGTCGTCGTGCCGCAAGTCTTTGTCTCCACAGCAGAAGTTTTCTCCGATCCCGAGTTGACACGGGATACTCCGCCCATTAAAGTTCGCAGCCTTCTCGGGGTGGACGGTCATAACGACTGCCAGCCGGTCGTCGAGAAGCGTTACCCGGATGTACGTAACGCACTGATCCAGCTGGGTAAATTTACCCAGGCGAGATTGACCGGCACCGGAGCTTGTGTGTTTGGGAGCTTCCCAAACAAGGGCGATGCTGATAAAGTTCGCCGCCAACTTCCGGCCACTCTGCCGAGTTTTGTTGCCCAGGGCCGTAACATCTCGATGTTGCACCGAAAGCTGCAAAGCCTGGACTGAGAAGAAAGCAATGTAATCGGTTGTACGCTACAGGGGCGTCGCCAAGCGGTAAGGCAGCAGGTTTTGATCCTGCCATGCGTTGGTTCGAATCCAGCCGCCCCTGCCATTTTCTTCTGGCTCAACCGGGCCTACCCTCAAGCCGACACAGGTACCGCAGCGTGTCCAAAATGATGGTTTTCACGGGGAACGCCAACCCCGATCTGGCACGCCGTGTCGTACGGCAGCTGCACATCCCCCTCGGTGACGTTTCTGTCGGTAAATTCTCCGACGGCGAGATCAGCGTTGAAATCAATGAAAACGTTCGTGGTAAGGACGTCTTCCTGATTCAACCGACCTGCGCACCGACCAACGACAACCTGATGGAACTGGTAGTGATGGCCGATGCCTTCCGCCGCTCCTCGGCGACTCGTATCACGGCAGTCATCCCCTACTTCGGTTACGCCCGCCAGGATCGCCGTCCGCGTTCCGCCCGCGTGGCCATCAGCGCCAAAGTCGTTGCCGACATGCTGACCGTCGTAGGCGTCAACCGCGTTCTCACCGTTGACCTGCACGCCGACCAGATCCAGGGCTTCTTCGATATCCCCGTCGACAACATCTACGGCTCGCCCGTACTGGTCGACGACATCGAAGACCAGCGCTTCGAGAACCTGATGATCGTCTCCCCGGACATCGGTGGCGTGGTGCGCGCTCGCGCCGTCGCCAAGTCCCTGGGCGTCGACCTGGCCATCATCGACAAGCGTCGTCCGAAGGCCAACCAGTCCGAAGTCATGCACATCATCGGTGATGTCGAAGGCCGTACCTGCGTACTGGTCGACGACATGGTCGATACCGCCGGCACCCTCGGCCACGCCGCCAAGGCTCTGAAAGAGCACGGCGCCGCCAAGGTCATCGCCTACTGCACCCACCCGGTGCTGTCGGGCCGCGCCATCGAGAACATCGAGAATTCCGTACTGGACGAGCTGGTGGTGACCAACACCATCCCGCTGTCCGCTGCTGCACAAGCCTGTGGCCGCATCCGCCAGCTGGACATCGCTCCGGTGGTCGCTGAAGCCATGCGCCGCATCAGCAATGAAGAATCGATCAGCGCCATGTTCCGCTAAGGCGGGACAGAGCTGACGTAAAGCGCCCCGTCACGTCGATGGGGCATCAGCAAAATCGCCCGAACGCTGGTCGCAAGCGTCCGGGCGATCTTGTCATTTTGGAGAGTGTGAAATGGTTGATTTTGTACTGAATGCTCAAGAGCGTTCCGACCTGGGGAAAGGTGCGAGCCGCCGCCTGCGTCGTAACGACGGCCTGATCCCGGCTGTGGTCTACGGTGGCGAAAAAGCCCCGCAATCCCTGACCCTGGAACTGCGTGAAGTGTCCAAGCTGCTGGAAAACGAGGCTGCCTTCAGCCACGTGATCACCCTGAACGTCGGTTCCGCCAAGGAAACCGTACTGATCAAGGCCCTGCAGCGTCACCCGTCCAAGGGTTTCGTCATGCACGCTGACTTCCAGCGCGTGGTTGCCGGCCAGAAACTGACCGCCCACGTACCGCTGCACTTCATCAACGAAGCCACCGCTGTTGGCGTCAAGGTTGGTGGCGGCGAGATCTCCCACGTGATCGCTGAAGTCGAAGTTTCGTGCCTGCCGGCCAACCTGCCGGAGTTCATCGAAGTCGACCTGGCCAAGGTAGAACTGGGTCAGATCGTTCACCTGTCCGACCTGAAACTGCCGAAAGGCGTAGAGCTGGTGCAACTGGCCCACGGTAACGACCTGGCCGTCGCCAACATCCACGCTTCCCGCGTAGTGAAAGAAGAAGGTGAAGGCGAAGCTGCCGAGTAATCTCGCGCACCATTGCCTTTAAGGAAGGGGCCCCCGTCGTGACTGCCGTACAACTGATCGTTGGCCTGGGAAATCCAGGTCCTGAATACGACCAGACCCGGCATAACGCGGGGGCCCTTTTCGTTGAGCGGCTGGCGGACGCGCAACGCGCGAACCTGTCGCTGGACAAGAAGTACTTCGGCCTGGTCGGCAAGTTCAGCCACAAGGGCCGCGACGTTCGTCTGCTCATCCCCACCACCTACATGAACCGCAGCGGCCAGGCCGTGGCGGCACTCGCCGGATTCTTCCGCATTCCGGTCGAAGCCATCCTGGTGGCCCACGACGAACTCGACATGCCTCCCGGCGTCGCCAAGCTCAAGAAGGGCGGCGGACACGGCGGGCATAACGGGCTGCGCGACATCATCGCCCAGCTCGGCAACCAGAACGGTTTCCATCGCCTGCGGCTTGGCATCGGCCATCCGGGGCACAGCAGCCTGGTCTCCGGCTTTGTCCTCGGCCGCGCCCCGCGCTCCGAGCAGGAACTGCTCGACACCAGCATCGACTCCGCCCTCGGCGTGCTGCCGGAAATGCTCGACGGGGACTGGACCCGCGCGATGCAGAAGCTGCACAGCCAGAAGGCCTGATCACACCTCTATTTCCGCCACGTGGCGCGAGGGACCTAACATGGGATTCAACTGCGGCATCGTCGGCCTGCCCAACGTCGGCAAGTCCACCCTGTTCAACGCCCTGACCAAATCCGGCATCGCGGCGGAAAACTTCCCCTTCTGCACCATCGAGCCGAACAGCGGCATCGTCCCGATGCCCGACGCCCGCCTCGATGCGCTGGCCGAGATCGTCAAGCCCGAGCGCGTGATCCCGACCACCATGGAATTCGTCGACATCGCCGGCCTGGTAGCGGGCGCGTCGAAAGGTGAAGGCCTGGGCAACAAGTTCCTCGCCAACATCCGCGAGACCGACGCCATTGCGCACGTCGTGCGCTGCTTCGAAGACGAGAACGTCATCCACGTCTCCAACAGCGTTGACCCCAAGCGCGACATCGAGATCATCGACCTCGAACTGATCTTCGCCGACCTCGACAGCTGCGAGAAGCAACTGCAGAAGGTCGCGCGCAACGCCAAGGGCGGCGACAAGGACGCCCTGGTGCAGAAAGCCCTGCTGGAGAAGCTCATCCCCCACTTCACCGAAGGCAAACCTGCCCGCTCGCTGATGAAGAACATGGGCGATGACGAGAAGCGCGTCGTGCGCGGCTTCCACCTGCTGACCAGCAAGCCGGTCATGTACATCGCCAACGTCGCCGAAGACGGCTTCGAGAACAACCCGCACCTGGACGTCGTGCGCGCCATCGCCGAAGAAGAAGGCGCCATGGTTGTGCCGGTGTGCAACAAGATCGAAGCCGAGATCGCCGAACTGGACGATGGCGAAGAGAAGGACATGTTCCTCGAATCCCTCGGCCTCGAAGAGCCCGGCCTGAACCGCGTGATCCGCGCCGGCTACGAGCTGCTGCACCTGCAGACCTACTTCACCGCCGGCGTGAAGGAAGTTCGCGCCTGGACCGTCCGCGTCGGCGCCACCGCCCCGCAGGCCGCCGCGGTGATCCACACCGACTTCGAAAAAGGCTTCATCCGCGCCGAAGTCGTCGCCTACGACGACTTCATCCAGTTCAAGGGCGAACAGGGCGCGAAAGAAGCCGGCAAATGGCGCCTGGAAGGCAAGGACTACATCGTCAAGGATGGCGACGTGATGCACTTCCGCTTCAACGTCTAAGCGCCCGCCAGCCCCGAAAAAGCCCCGGCCACTCGCCGGGGCTTTTTTATCAGCGTCCGGCCCCGCCGCTCATCGCGAAAATTCCGTCTGACCGGCTAAACGATTGAAAGATCAGAACAATATTCAAGAAAAGGGGTTGACACCCCCCCTCGATCTGCGGAAAATGCGCGCCACTCGGCTACATAGCTCAGTCGGTTAGAGCGCAGCATTCATAATGCTGATGTCCCAGGTTCAAGTCCCGGTGTAGCCACCATATCTCGAAAGGGGTTTAGCGAAAGCTAAACCCCTTTTCTTTTGCCTGGAGAAAACCACTGTGCCGAAACCTCATTCGCGCGTCAGTCCGTCTCCCCATCCTCAGCAACCTGCTCGATATCTACTCCTCCCACTGCTTTGAAGCGCGCGTGTATTCGGCTGCCCAACTGTGCCTTTGAGCATTCCAGATGCGCCCCATTCGCCGGCGACTCCAGCAGGTAAACGGTTTCCTTCAGGCCGTCGAAGTTGGCCAGCGACAGCAACACTACGTCAGCCGCGTCCTGCCCGCGAATGATGACGCCGGACTCACCCTCCACCACTTCATCGATGAGCTTCCCTAATTCCTTGGAAGCCTCTGTGAACGTGACAACACGCATAACAACACCCCACTGCTGATTACGAAGCGATCCAAACGGGCGGACTCAGAATCCCCACCGCCGCCGCAGCTCAATGAACTGCCTAGCCGCCGCCTCTGTGCCGGTCAGCTCCTGCTCCAAGGCGGGCAGGCTGTAGCGGACCTCCTTGCGGGTGATCGATCCCGGCAGGCCCGGAGCAAGGTTGGTGACTTCCTGCTCGTAGTAGTTGAACACCCAGCCGCCATGGATGAACGCATTGCGCTTGGCGCGGATGCGGTCCATCACCGCGTACCACGCATTGAACTCGCGCAGGCAATCCGCCTCACCGGCATAGCGGCGCGCGATGACTTCCCGCAGCGCATCCATCTTCGCCTTCAGGGAAAGGCGCTCGATCAGCGGATTCAGCAGCACCGGCTCGCTGCCACCCACCAGATGCCGCAGGCACAGGTCGAGGTTCAGCTCGAAGCGGGAAAGCTCGATGACAAGGCGGCCGATCAAGCTACAGACTGCGGATTGAAGTTCGGCATCGGAGAAAGGCTGTGCAGGGATCGATCCCGCTTCAGCTAGCGGCACAATGCGGCCCTCCCCATCGAGATCTGTATCTGCACAGACGAGCGAACCACCCAGCGATTACGCGAGCGGGTAGCCCTTTCCACTCTCACCAACGCGGAAACGCGCGGAACACCGGAAACATCCATGCTCTCCCCCTATAATTCGGGACTTGGAATGGCGTGATTTTGTGTTCTATAGACATGAACATAATACACATGCCGGAAACGCCGAACTTGTAGGATGCTTCTGGAAATCAACGAATGAGCGACGGAATCTCGGCAAGAGGACTACGGCTACTGGAGATGGCCAGCATCAAGAAGCTGACAGAACTGGGCAGCACGGACTATCTACGCTGGCAGAACATCAAGCGCGGGAAGGCGAGGCTGGGAGCCGATGAGGTCGAGATTCTTGGAAGAGCCTTTCCAAGCTATCGTTGGTGGCTGATGACGGGAGAGGTAAGTCCTGAACTGAAGCAATTCAGCCCTGACCACGAAGAATCTGCCAGCTACTACTCAACTCATGCGGGCGATGAACCCTGAGCCATCGCCGCAAGATTAGAGCAGATAAAATAAATCTGTCCCCTTTCTCATGAATATGGCCCGACTTACAGGGCTCAAGAGCTCGCGGATGGCTATCATCCGTCTAGTGAGATGCTGGCGAAAGGGTCGCAACTCTTATGGCCGATTATCTGTAGATAATCCTTGGTGCCCACGCCGAATATTTTTCCTTCATCTCGCCGAACAGCTGAGTTAGCTGGCTTGACTCTTTTGGCATGGACACGGAAAACTCAGACCATCCGTGCAAACCCAGCACCTCCGGCATATCCACACTGCCGTTATGGCATCCCAGAAAGCGTCCCAGTTCCGGCCATACCAATCGGTACATTCCAGGGATTGCGCCAAACACTCATGCAGCTCCTCTTTACCCTGCACACCACCTAGATCAATCGTAACGATCTGTGGTCGGGTCATTCCGGAATGTCCTGCGGCCCGGCTTCCATCAGCTCCGCTGGCAAATGAATCGCCAGCAGCTCTGCCGAAATACCGGTGAAGTGTTTCAAGACATACGCCACCTGAAGCAGATAGATATCCACCCACTTGCAGTACGCGGCGTCATTAGGCTGGGGCGGTCGATCCTGCATGAAGGCATGGGCTCGGGCGAGGAATAAGGGAATGACGTCGTAATTCTTGCTGAGGTAGAGCCCGATGCAGTGGTTGACGAAGCTCACCAAGGGGTAGAGACCCGAGGACATCCGATACGCCTGATCGGGGACAAGGTCAGAGGTATTCAGAATCTGATGGAGGCGCTTGAGCTTGGCGCGCTCTTCCTTGGACCCAGGAATCGACAAATCCATTTCCACCTACCGCTCCATTAAGTGGTCCAAACCCTAGCGCGAGGTGCCAGTACCGGTAAAGACTCAGGGCGACTGCATCAGCGGTATCGTCAGAAACTGCCTGTTAAAGTGAGGTTCTGTCGCCATTAAAAGGCCCGATTTACAAGGCTTCGGAGTAACAGCGCAGGGTAGCTCTCATGCGATTCATAACGCTGATGTCCCAGGTTCAAGTCCAGGTGTATCCACCTCTCTCGAAAGGGGTTTAGCGAAAGCTGAACCCCTTTTCTTTTACCTGCAAAGAAGTGCCTCCATCGC
Source organism: Pseudomonas sp. Pseusp97 (assembly GCF_047304025.1). NCBI lineage: Bacteria > Pseudomonadati > Pseudomonadota > Gammaproteobacteria > Pseudomonadales > Pseudomonadaceae > Pseudomonas > Pseudomonas sp. Pseusp97. The sequence continues at coordinate 25,474 of NZ_JBGLYK010000039.1, forward strand.
CTTACTCGGCCTCCTCGATCAGATCCTCTGAATCATTCTTCGCGTCATTTACCCGTAACGACACCCGATGCCCCGCAAAATCCTCTCGCGCATGGTGAATCAAATCACCCAGCGCTTCGCTGCGCGTAGCAGCGGATAACCACTCCTCGAAGCTCTCCGGCACCAGCACCACGGGCATCCGGTGGTGGATATGTTCAATGCTCGGAGCGGCGGACTTGGTTAGCAGGGCACAGGAGAGGACGGGATCACCGTTGGGGTTTATCCACAGGGACCAGAGGCCGGCGATGGCGATGATGGGATCGGTGGGGCTGTGGATGAAGTACGGCTGGGGGACCTGGCGGCCGCCGGGGTTACGTACGGTTTCCTGTTCGTTCCATTCGTACCAGCCCAGCGCGGGCATGAGACAGCGGGTGCTGCGCAGGGCCTGGCGCCAGAGGGGTTTGCTGGCGGCTTCTTCGCTGCGGGCGTTGAAGGAGAGGCGCGGCGGGGTGGACTCCTTCCACCAGGCGGGAATCAGGCCCCAGCGGGCGGGCAGCAGTTCCAGTTGGCCGCATTCATCGTGGCGCAGGATGGGGACGGTCATGGTCGGAGCAACGTTGTAGCAGGGCTCCAGCCAACGCGGCGGCGTGCGCGCGCCGATGTGCCAGTAGCGTTCGATAGCCGCTTCTTCGGGACTGACGTAGCGTCCGCACATGCCGGGCACCTTGGGGAGGGGGGTGCTTTGAGCTTAGTTCGCCGGCATGCCGGCGAGCATCAGCGTGGCGTGCGGGATTGGCCGATGTGCTTGGCGGCGGTATCGATCAGGAACCAGAGCGACAGCGGCGCGCCGATGAACAGGAAGGGGATCATCAGAAACAGGCCGTGGCCGACCCAGGCAGTGATATACACGCCTCCGGCCAGACAGGCGTGAAGGTATTTCGCCCCATCCTGGCAGTCGGCGTATGCGTAACCCCAGGAGCCCAGCAGCCAGCCGATGCCGGTATAGGCTGCTGGCAGGACAGCGAGAAGGTAGCGCACCGGCCAAGCCAATTGTGATGCACGCCAGAACAGGAGAGCCGGAGGCACGAAGAGCGCCAAGGCCAGTATCAGCAGCTTCATGCCCGTTCGGTTCCGCGATGCGCGCCAACGGTGCAAGCAATACACGCCGCGAAATAGCTCAGCAGGGCAATCAGTAGACTCTTTGCCCAGGCAAAGACAGCCATTTTTCTATCCAACTGGTCATTCAGCCCCTGGCTGCGGGGCTCATCCACCATACTGCGGGTCAACTCATAAATCTTTTCCTGAGCCTCGCAGTGGTATTCCTTGTAGATGCGCTTAATCTCGGTCGCATACTTCTGCCCGACCACAGTCTCGGCGAAGTCGTCCCGCATGTGGTCGCGGATAGCGCTGTTTACTCCCGTCAAGAAAGCCGTCATGTAGTAAAGGCCAACGGCAATGAGAAGTTTCCGCCAGGAAGGCTTGAAGAAACGCAGGATCATCCTTGTCTCCATGCATTGAGGGTTGGCGCACGCTAACACACAGGCTGGAAGCGCTTCGCACTCTGCTGCTCAGTCCAACCGCTGCACCACACCCCGCCCAATCACCCGCGTCGTCTCTGTGTCGAAGTCCACCCTGCCCTCCTCCCGCAGAAACCCATCCACCGCCCCATCGATCCGCTGCGCCAGTTCCGGCAGTTGCCAATAATGCCGCAGCAGCATGCCGGCGCTGAGTATTGCGGCGAGCGGGTTGGCGCGGCCGGTGCCGGCGATGTCGGGGGCGCTGCCGTGGACGGGTTCAGCGAGGGCGATGCCGGCGCCGAGGTTGAGCGAGGGCGCCAAGCCCAGGCCGCCGCCCCAGTGGCTGGCCAGGTCGGAGAGGATGTCGCCGAAAAGATTCGTGGTGACGATCAGGTCGAAGGCTTCTGGCCGCTCGACCAGTTGCAGGGCGGCGACGTCGACCAGGCGTTCGTCGAGGACGTCGCTCCAGCCCTCCTCCACCAGCCGTGCGCGGCAGGTATCGCGGAACAGGCCGCAAGTGAGCGGCAGGACGTTGGCCTTGTGCACGAGTGTGATGCGCCGGGCCTGGCGCAGGCGGGCAAGTTCGGCGGCGCCAGCGGCGAGGCGTTCGCACGCGGCGCGGCTGATGACTCGCTCGGCAATGGCGGCGCCCTCGGCTTCCCAGTACTCGCGGCCGCTGTAAAGGCCTTCGCTGTTTTCCCGCAGGACCAGCAGGTCGATGCCGGCGCGAGTCGAGACCACCGGGCGCGAGCGCACGGGCCGCAGGTTGAGGTTCAGCGCGAGCGTCTGGCGCAGGCTGAGGATGGCACTGCGGTAGCCTTCGACCGGGTGGCTGGGCGAGGAGACGGCGCCGAACAGCCCGGCGCCGCAGGCGCGCAGGCGTTCGTAGGTAACATCAGGAACGGAAGTGCCGTGGCGCTGGAAGCAATCCCAACCGGCTTCGGCTTCCTCTACCTGCAGGTCGGGCAGCAGGCGTTGCAGCACCTCCACCGCGACGGGCACCACTTCACAGCCGATGCCGTCACCGGGGATGACGCACAGGCGCCGGCTCAAGACTGGCCGAGCGGGCGCAGGCGGTATTGCGGCGGCAGCTGGTCGAGACCGCTGACGGTGACGTTGAGGTCCTTCCAGATGCCGTCCTTGATGCCGTAGATGCAGCCGTGCACGGAGATCTTCTGGCCCCGGTGCCAGGCGTTCTGGACGATGCTGGTGTGGCTGACGTTGGCGACCTGCTGGATGACGTTGAGCTCGCAGAGGCGGTCGACGCGTTCTTCTTCCTTCTCGAACTGGCCGAGGTGGTCACGGTATTCGTAGGCGAGGTCGCGGATGGTGCGCAGCCAGCCGTCGATCAGGCCGAGCTGGGTGTGGTGCAGGGCGGCGCGCACACCACCGCAGCCGTAGTGGCCGGTGACGAGGATGTGCTTGACCTTGAGCACGTCGACGGCGAACTGGATGACCGACAGGCAATTGAGGTCGGTGTGCAGTACCACGTTGGCGACGTTGCGGTGGACGAACAGTTCGCCGGGCAGCAGGCCGACGATCTGGTTGGACGGCACGCGCGCATCGGAGCAGCCGATCCACAGGTATTCGGGGGTCTGCTGGCGGGCCAGTTTGGCGAAGAAATCGGGGTCTTCCTGCTTGATGGCTTCGGCCCAGCGGGCGTTGTTATCGAACAGTTCCTGCAGCTCGCTCATGTCCGGCTCCTCATCATTGGCTGGCGGCACCTTACGCAGCGCAGGCGTGACTGACAAGCCACCTCAGCGCACGGCGTTCAGCCGCCACCAGCGCGGCGGGCGGGACGCCCGCTGCAGCGCCAGCTGCTGCCAGGCGTCATGCCAGGCCTGTCCTTCGGCGGCGAGGCGCGGCCAGTCCAGCGTGCGCCGATCCAGAGCGGCGAGCAACTCGGTTTCCAGCCAGCCGTGGCCGGCGCGCAGGGCGTCGGCGAAACCGGGATCGACCAGCGCGCGCTGGTGCACGGTTTCGAAGCGCCACCAGAGGGAGTCTTCCACGGCGTCGCTTTCGCGGCTGAGCAGTCCTTCGCCGGCGCGCTCGTCGAAACCCAGCGGCTGAAAGATCGACAGGCATGGCGCCGAGGTGCCGGTGGCGGCCAGGCGCGGGAGCTCGCCATCGAGCCGGGCGATGAGGCTGGCGGTGGTCTGCGAGGGTCGCCAGAAGCTGCCGGCATGCAGGCAGATTTGCCGGTTGTCATGCAGGCCGAAGCGTTGCCCGCGATGACCGTGGCTGCGCAGGGCAACCACCAGCGCCAGCCAGTCAACCTCGGCCGGGCAGTGGGCGAGGAAGTCCTCGTTGAGCTGGCGGCGCTGGTGCGCGCCGGCGATCCAGGGCAGCACGCGACTGTCGAAAGCGCGAGCGAAGTGGAAGTCGCCGCGGCCGTTCCAGCAGCCGAAGCGGCGCGCCTGGGTTTCCAGGTCGGCACTGGCGAGGTCGTAGTCGTGGCCGAGGCTCAAGGCATTGGAGATGGCCCAGCGCTCGACCTTCTTCGCTGCCCACAGGCGCCCGGCGGTTTCCAGCACCCAGGCTTCGTCGCGGTCGGCAATCAGGTAGCTGTTGTCGTAGCGCATGCGCTTGTTGCGGTAACCGGCCGGGCCACCCTGGCCGTGGCGCTCCAGCAGTTCGGTAATGACGGCCAGGGCTTCGCGGGCGCTGCCTCCGCGCTCCAGGCCCAGGCGCAGCAGGTCCATGCCGAGCAGAGCTTCGCCGTCGCGCTGGGTCAGCCTGGTGAACACGGCTTCGTTGCCGATGGCCACCCCCTTGTCGTTGACGCCCATTTCAGCGCCCCACAGCCAGGCCGGCTGGCTGAGGATGACGCCGTGGCGGTTGGCGGTCTGGGGGATCTCCAGGTAGCTGGTGCGCACCGTGGCCGCGCTGTCGCCGTGCACCGCCTCGAGGCGGATCAGGCGTTGCGCTTCGGCGGGCTCGCGGTCGCTGTTCTTGGCGAACCAGGTGGCCCCGCCGCTACGCAATACCAAGGTGTCGCACATAATCTTCCTCCCCGTGGTCTTCCCGCGCACCCAGGACTTCCCGCGCCGCACGCTCCCCGGCCTCCACGGCCCCGTCGAAATAGCCCATCCAGCGCGTCGCCGTTTCGGTGCCGGCGAAGTGCAAGCGCCCGTAGGGTTCGCGCAGGCGCGCCGCGCCGCTGCTCCACAACCCCGGCGGGAACAGGGCGGCATAGCAGCCCCTGGCGAAGGGTTCTTCGGCCCAGGATTTGTCCACGTAATCCACTGGCTGCAGCGCCTGTTCGCCGAAGTAGCGGGCGAAGCAGTCCAGCACCTGGCCGCGGCGGTCACCGGCGGGCCGGGCATTCCACTGCCGCGCCTCGTCGCCTTCGATGAAGCCCAGCAACACGCCGCGCCCGGAGTCGGGGACGCTGTTGTCGAAGGTCAGGCGCACCGGGCCGGTCTCGCTGGTGGCCTGGCCGGAGAGCCCCTTGTCGCGCCAGAAGGGTTTGTCGTAGAGCGCCATGCACTTGATCACCGCGCCTTGCGGCAGGCGTTGCAACAGTTGGTCGCGCCAGCTGGGCAGCAGCGGTTCCTGGGTGATGCGCAGCAGTTGCGTTGGCGGAATGGCGAAGATGACGTGGCTGGCCTGGTGCGTACCGCGGTCGGTCACCAGTTCGACACGGCTGCCGTCCTGGCGCACGGCGCGCACGGGCTCGCCGGTATGGACGTCGCCGATCCGCTCGGCCAGGGTTTCGCTGATTCGTTGGGAGCCGCCGAGGATGCGGTCCTGCTGGGCGCCGCCTTCGACGCCGAGCACGGTGTCGAGGTTGGTGCCGCCGTGGATATAGAAGAGGACATGGAGGAAAGAGAGATCATGGGGGCTGGCGGCGAACACAGCGCCGCACATCAGCTCGAAGACCTTGCGCCCGGTGGCGGTGCGCACGTTGCGCCGCAGCCATTCGGCGAAGGTGAGGCTGTCCCACTGGGGCGCCTTGGGATGCAGGCTGGGGTCGCCCAGCGGGATTTCCCGCGCCATGCGGTCCAGGCGGACATGAGCCTGAAGTACATCGAGCAGGACGTGGGGAGGAAACTTCGGAATGGTGCCGCGATAGGGTCTTAATCGGCCGCCGAACAAGGTGAGGTTGTCGCCCTGGTTCCATTGCGGATAGGTCGACAGGCCGAGTTCGGCCAGCAGGGAAAGGATGCGCTCCTGGGTCGGGCCGACCCACTGGCCGCCCACCTCGACCACTTCGCCACTGGCGAAGCGATGGTTGAGGGTACGCCCACCGACGCGCTTGTTGGCCTCGATCACTTTCACCCGTTGCCCGGCTTGCGCCAGACGCCAGGCCGCGGTCAGCCCCGAAATACCGGCGCCCACCACGATCACATCGCTGCGATTCATGTTTGCGACCTTAGGTTCTTGTTGTTATTGGGCTTAAGGGTAAGCCAGGAATCGTCCTCGGAAAAACCCGATCGGCAGGAAATTTCGTAGCTTGTGCCGTGAATTAACGGGCGGAAGCTCTAGTCTGGGAGATCCCGGTGCGGGGCGTGCCGAGCGGCCGGTCAGTGCGGACTTGGAGAAAGTTCGCGAGCAAGCTCGCTCCTACGAAGGGCATTCCGTTGCTGAGGTGGAGGCCCAACCGCTGCTCGCGAATCGCACGGCGCACAGCATTTGCAGGAAGGGTGGCGCGCAGCGATACCCATGCTGCAGGCGCACCAATTGATGGGTATCGCTTCGCTCCACGCCATCCTACGCTGAGGTCGGAACGACCTTTCCAGCCTGGGTCAGTCCACCAGCGTGCAGGCCATCACCAGCGCGTCTTCTCGCCCGCCGACGGCCGGGTAATAGTCGCGGCGGCGGCCGATCTCGTTGAAGCCGTAGCGCTCGTAGAGACGGTAGGCCGGGCCGTTGGAGGCGCGGACCTCGAGGAAGCATTCCACCCCGCCTTTCTCGTGGGCGCGCTTCATCAGGTGTTCCAGCAGCGCCAGACCCAGGCCGCGGCCCTGGCTTTCCGGCTTCACCGTGATGTTGAGCAGGTGCGCTTCATCGAGGATCAGCTGGATCACGCCGTGGCCGACCTGCTGGCTGCCTTCGAACATCACCCAGCATTCGTAGCTCTTCAGGCCGTCGGCGAAGGTGCCGCGCGTCCAGGGGTGGCTGAAGGCGGCGTATTCGATCTTGAGTACGGCATCGAGGTCCGCCTCGGTCATCGGGCGGAAGGAAACAGCATCGCTCATGCAGGGGTCTGACTCATCCAGCGTTGCCGCACGCGGCGCATGGCGCGCCAGAGGTCGGCTTTCAAAGTGGGTTCTTCGGCCAGACGCTCGAGGCCTGGCACTGCCCAGGCGACGCCCAGGCCTTCGACCTGCAGCTCGCGCAGCAGGGATTCTTCGTCGCCTTCGCCGGCGAAGCGCACGGCGGGCATGCCGACCAACCAAAGGCAGGCACTGGGGGCGCCCTCCTCCAGCCGCGCGGCGACGAATCCCTGGACGAACTCGCGGGCGGCTTGCGGGCCCTGGTCCATGTTGCCGCGGGAGAACAGCGGCCAGCGTACGGGCTCGCCCAATAGCTGCGGACTGTCCGGCAGGCCGGCAGCGCGCAGGAGGTCCTTCAACAGCAGGTAAGCCGGGTCGCGACTCGCCAACGGCTCGCCAGTGGGTAGTTCGACCAGCAGGGTGCATTCGCCGGCGCGCAGCAGTTGCAGGGCGAAACGTGGCGGCGGAGCGACTGGTGTGCGGACGACCGGCTCGGCTTCCGCCTCGATCGCTTCTTCGACTTTGACCGGCGCGGCCGGCTTGGCCTGGGCGCCAACCTTGGGCAGCAGGCGCGCGGCGATAGAGCCGGGCTCGCCCACCGGCATTGGCGAAGGCGCGGGCGCTGCCACTGGAGCCGCGGTGGTCCGCGAGGCCGTGGCTCCAGTG
>NZ_JBGLYK010000003.1:0-98750 GCF_047304025.1 Pseudomonas sp. Pseusp97
ACCAATGGCGCGGCCCCTGCCGCGCCCGCGGGTGCGCCGGCATCGCATCCCGATGCCAGGGCCCGTCACTGATGGCGGGCCAGGGCTCGAACAACGGCTGGGCCATCTGGCTCACCCTGCTCCTGGCGCTGCTGCTGTCGGTGGCGCCCATGCCCAGCTTCATGGAGATCGGCCGGCCGCTGTGGCTGGCGATGTTCCTCACCTATTGGGTGCTCTATCTGCCGCACAAGGTCGGCATGCTGACCGCCTGGGTGCTGGGCGTCGCCGAAGATGTGCTCTACGGCAGCCTGCTGGGGCAGAACGCCCTGATCCTCAGCCTGATCATCTGCCTGGTGCTATCGCTGCACCAGCGCCTGCGCATGTTCCCCATCTGGCAGCAATGCCTGGTGTTGCTGGTGGTCTTCGGTCTCGCCCAACTGGTCCAGCTGTGGATCAGCGCCCTGACCGGCAACCGCCCGCCGACCCTGGTGTTCCTCCTGCCTGCCCTGGTCAGCGCGCTGCTCTGGCCCTGGGTCTATACACTGCTGCGGGCCCTGCGGCTGCGCCTGAACATCAACTGATTGCCCCCTTGTTGGGGAAACGCCTCGCGCGCCTGGCGCGGGCACGCTTCGGAGTCTCTGATGGCCCAGCTGTACCTCGCCTCCAGCTCGCCGCGCCGCCGCGAACTGCTCACCCAGATCGGCCTGCCTTTCCACATAGTGCCCGCGTCCATCGATGAAACCCCGGAAACGGGCGAGTCGGCGTACGCCTACGTCGAGCGGCTGGCGCGCAGCAAGGCGCAGGCCGGGCTGAACTTCCTCGCCCAGCGCGCCGATGTCTGCGTGCTCGGTGCCGATACCGCCGTGGTGCTGGATGGGCGCATCCTCGGCAAACCAGTGGATCGCGACGACGCCCTGGCGATGCTGCAGGCGCTGTCGGGCCGCGAGCACGAGGTGCTGACCGCCGTGGCGGTGGCCGACCGGGAGCGTTGCGAGGCGCGCGTGGTCAGCAGTCGCGTGACCTTCCGCGAGGTATCCGTCGAGGAAGCCGAGCGCTACTGGGAAACCGGCGAACCGCAGGACAAGGCCGGTGGCTATGCTATCCAGGGGCTCGCGGCGGTCTTTGTCAGCCGCGTCGAGGGCAGCTACAGCGCCGTGGTCGGCCTGCCTCTTTGCGAAACCTCGGCATTGCTGGCTGACTTCTCCATCCCCAGCTGGCAGTCTTGATCGGAAAGTAGCGCTGGCAAGACTCCGGGCGCGATAAGGAAGGGCGCATGAGCGAAGAGATCCTGATCAATATCACGCCGATGGAATCGCGCGTGGCGGTGGTGGAGAACGGCGTCCTGCAGGAGGTCCACGTCGAGCGCACGCTGCGCCGCGGGATAGTCGGCAATATCTACAAGGGCAAGGTCGTTCGCGTGCTTCCCGGCATGCAGGCGGCCTTCGTCGATGTCGGCCTTGAGCGTGCAGCGTTCATCCACGCCGCGGAGATTTCCACCCGCGAGGGCAGCGCCGTGGAGAGCATCGGTGCGCTGGTCCACGAAGGGCAGAGCCTGGTGGTGCAGGTCACCAAGGACCCCATCGGCACCAAGGGCGCGCGCCTCACCACGCACCTGTCGATTCCCTCGCGCTACCTGGTCTACATGCCGCGCACCAGCCATGTCGGCATTTCCCTGAAGATCGAGGACGAACACGAGCGCGAGCGCCTCAAGCAGGTGGTCGCCAAATGCGTCGAGGCAGAAGGCATCGTCGAGCGCGGAGGATTCATCCTGCGTACCGCCGCCGAGGGTGCCGGCGAGGACGAGATCCTCGCCGATATCCGCTACCTGCGCCGCTTGTGGGATCAGATCGACGCACAGATCCAGACCGTCGGCGCGCCGACGATGATCTACGAGGACCTTTCCCTGGCCCTGCGCACCCTGCGCGACCTGGTGAACCCGCGCATCGAGAAGATCCGCGTCGACTCCCGGGAGAACTTCCAGAAGATCACGCAGTTCGTCGAAGAACTGATGCCGGAAATCGCCGACCGGCTGGAGCACTACCCGGGCGAGCGGCCGATCTTCGACCTCTACGGCGTCGAGGACGAGGTGCAGAAGGCGCTGGAGCGCAAGGTGCTGCTCAAGTCCGGCGGCTACCTGATCATCGACCCGACCGAGGCGATGACCACCATCGACGTGAACACCGGGGCCTTCGTCGGTCACCGCAACCTCGAAGAGACCATCTTCAAGACCAACCTCGAGGCGGCCACCGCCATCGCCCGCCAGCTGCGCCTGCGCAACCTGGGCGGGATCATCATCATCGACTTCATCGACATGGAAGACGAGGAGCACCGCCGCCAGGTCCTGCGCACCCTGGAGAAGCAGCTCGAACGTGACCATGCCAAGACCAACATCATCGGCATCACCGAGCTTGGCCTGGTGCAGATGACCCGCAAGCGCACCCGCGAAAGCCTGGTGCAGGTGCTCTGCGAGCCCTGCCCGAGCTGCCAGGGGCGCGGCATGCTGAAGACGCCCGAGACCATCTGCTACGAGATATTCCGCGAGATCCTCCGCGAGGCGCGCGCCTACCAGGCCGATTCCTACCTGGTGCTGGCCAACCAGAAGGTCGTGGATCGCCTGCTCGACGAGGAATCGGGCAACGTCGCCGACCTGGAGCTGTTCATCGGCCGCCCCATCAAGTTCCAGGTCGAGGCCATGTATTCCCAGGAGCAGTACGACGTGGTCCTGCTTTGAGTCGCGGGTCGCACAACGTGGAATTCCGGCAGGAGGCCGCTGTGCAATGGGGTTTTTCGGAGCTTTGCCTGACGCACACTGTCAGACTTGGTTCGACCTTGCATGGCCGGGAGGCCGCTCGATGATCCTTCGCTTCGCTGCACAGGTAGCCGACTGACATGGGAAGCGCCGGCCGCCTGTTCGCCACTTCCTTGCGCATCGTCCTGGGCCTTCTGGCGCTGGGCCTGGTGCTGCTCGCGCTGTATGTCAGCCTCGGCCGGCAACTGGTGCCGCTGGTGGCGGAGTACCGCGACGAGCTGGCGCAGAAGGCCAGCGAGCAGCTGGGTCTGCCGGTGGCCATCGGCGCGCTGGAGGGGCACTGGCATGCTTTCAGCCCGATCATCGTGGTGCGTGACATCCAGCTGGGCGAAGGCAACGACTCGCTGCGCCTGGAGCGCGTTCGCCTCACCCCGGACATCCTCGGCAGCGTGATGGCACGCCAGCCGCGCATCGACAGCCTGGAGCTGGAAGGGCTGCACCTGACTCTGCGCGAGGACGAGGACGGCAAGTGGCACGCCGACGGCCTGCCCAGCCGCGGCGGCGACACCGATCCGCGCAAGCTCATCGACCTGCTGCTGACCCCGCGCCGGCTGTCGCTGATGGATAGCCAGCTGACCGTGCTGCCGCAGCAGGCCAATCCGCTGTCGCTGTCCTACGTGGGCATGACCCTGCGCAGCGGCAGCCGCCAGCGCCTGGAGGCTCGCCTCAGCCTGCCCGGCGGCGAGCCGGTGGCGGCGCGTCTGGAAACTCGCCTGAACCGCGACGACTGGGCGAAGAGCTCGGCCCAGCTCTACCTCAGCCTGCCCCAGGCGGACTGGGCCAAATGGCTGCCCGAACGCCTCACCGGGGCCTGGAAGCTGTCGCAGGCCAAGGCTGGCGGCGAACTCTGGGCAACCCTCGACCAGGGCGTGCCGGTAGCTGCCGTGGCGCGCCTGAACGCACCGAAGATCGAAGCCGCGCTGGGTGACCGCAAGCCGGTCAGCCTGAGCGACTTGGGCGTCACGCTGTTCTTCCAGAAGAAGGGTGATGACCTCGACCTGCGTGTCGCCGATCTGGCGGCGAACCTCGGCGAAACCCGCTGGGGTGAAGTGGAAATGCAGCTGTCCCGCCGCCTGAAGGACGAGGAGCACTGGCAGTTGCGCGCCGACCGCCTCGACCTGACGCCACTGGGGCCGACCATCACCGCCCTGGCGCCGCTGCCGGACAAGGCCATCGAATGGCTCGACGGTTTGAAGCCCCATGGCGTGCTGCATAACGTCAACTTCGACTACTGGCCGCAGCGCGAAGGCGCCGAGCGCGTGGCGTACGCCGCCAACCTGGAAAAGGTCGGCGTCAGCGCGTTCCACGACGTGCCCGCGGTGGCCAACGTCGACGGCACCTTCAGCGGCAACCTCGGCGGCGGCACGCTCGACGCGAACGCCCAGGACTTCATGCTGCATCTCGCGACCCTGTTCCCCGAGCCCTGGCGCTACCGCAGTGCCCATGCCCGGCTGTTCTTCCAGCTCAACGACGAAGCCTTCACCCTCGGCAGCCACCTGATGAAGGTGGAGGGGGAGGAGGGCACCCTTGCCGGCGACATGCTCATCCGCCTGATGCGCGACCCGGAGCTCGAGGACTACATGGATCTGCGCGTCGGCATGAGCAATGGCGATGCGCGCTTCACCGGAAAGTACCTGCCCACCGTCATCCCGCAGATGAGCAAGGACCTGGCTGCCTGGCTCAAGGGCTCGATCAAGAGCGGCCGTATCGAGCAGGGCTACTTCCTCTGGCAGGGCTCGCTGCAGAAGCACGCGGCGCCCGAGGCCCACGCCATGACCCTGTACTTCAAGGTCCACGACGGCGTGCTCGACTACCAGCCCGGCTGGCCGGGCCTGAGCAAGGCCGAGGGCGAGGTGCGCGTCGAGGACACCGGGGTCAGCATCAATGCCACCAGCGGGCAGATACTCAACAGCCAGGTGCGCGACGTGTCGGTGGAGATTCCCCACTCCAATCCGGGCGAAGTCGCCCACCTGCACGTCAATGGCGATATCGACAGCAACCTCGTCGATGGCCTGAAGATCCTCCAGGACTCGCCCATCGGCGCGACCCACACCTTCGCCGGTTGGGAAGGCTCGGGCGACCTGAACGGCCATCTCAACCTCGACATTCCCCTGGCCAAGGGCGAGGCGAGCAAGGCGCGGGTGATAGTCGACTTCGACACCGACAAGGCACAGCTGAAGATCGCCAAGCCCGAGCTGAACCTCGAACAGGTCAAAGGCAAGTTCCGCTACGACACCGACAGCGGCCTGAGCGGGCAGAACGTCGCCGCTCAGGTGCTCGGCACGCGTGTGACCGGCAGCATTCGCGCCGAAGGCCGCAACGGCGTACCTCGTACGCGGGTGCTGGTCGGCGGCCAGGTACCGATCAAGTCCCTGCTCGACTGGGCCAAGGTGCAGAAGCAACTGCCGGTGGACGGCCGCGTGCCGTTCCAGCTCAACCTGCTGCTCGACGGCAAGGACAGTCAGTTGCAGGTGGCTTCCAACCTGCAGGGCGTCACCATCGACCTGCCGGCGCCGCTGGGCAAGGCGGCGCAGGAAACCCGCGAAAGCGAGTGGCGCATGACCCTGGACGGCGCCGAACGACGTTACTGGGCGACCTATGGCGACCGCGCCAGCCTGGCCTACGCCGCGCCGGCGGATCAGCCACTTGCTGGCCGCGGAGTGCTGCGTCTCGGCGGCGATCCGGCGGTGCTGCCTAACTGGAATGGCGTGCAGGTGCGCGGCAGGATCGACGAAGTCGACGCCGACGCCTGGATGGCAGTCGCGAAGAAGTATTCCAATACCGGGGTTGAAGGCGCGGCCGGCCTGCTGCGCGGGGCCGACCTGCAGATCGGACGCTTCAAGGGCTTCGGCCAGACCCTGGAGAACCTTACCCTGGACCTGGCGCGCATCGACAGCAGCTGGCAGGTCGGCGTGGTCAGCTCGCTGGTCTCCGGCAAGGTCACTCTGCCTGACAGCAAGGTGAAGCCGATCCAGATCGCCCTGGACCGCATCGACCTGCCCAAGGGCGAGGCCATCGATTCCGAGAAGGCGGTTGAGCAGCCGGACCCGCTGGCGAAGATCGACCCGCGCACACTGCCACCGATGGACGTTTCCATTCGCCAGGTGCTCAAGGCCGGCAAGCCGGTCGGTGCCTGGAGCTTCAACCTGCGCCCGACGCCCACGGGTGTCGGCTTCAATGACGTGAACCTGGATCTGCGCGGCCTCTCGGTGAAAGGCAACCTGCGCTGGGACGGCATGCAAGCCAGTGCGCGCAGTACCTTCCAGGGCCAGCTCGAAGGCAGGAACCTGGGCGACGTGCTCAAGGCCTGGGATTTCGCGCCCAGCGTGACCAGCGAGCGTTTCAGGGTGGACATCAACGGCAACTGGCCCGGCTCCCCGGCGGCGCTGAACCTGCGGCGCTTCGGCGGCACCCTCGACGCCAGCCTGCGCAAGGGCCAGTTCGTCGAAGTGGAGGGCGGCGCCAACGCCCTGCGTGTGTTCGGCCTGCTCAACTTCAACGCCATCAACCGCCGCCTGCGCCTGGACTTCTCCGACCTGCTCGGCAAGGGCCTGAGCTACGATCGCGTGAAAGGCGTGCTCACCGCCACCGACGGGGTCTATTTCACCCGCGAGCCGCTGCGCCTGGACGGCCCTTCGAGCAACCTGGAGCTCAACGGCACCCTGGACCTGGCCCACGACCAGATCGACGCCAAGCTGCTGGTGACCCTGCCGGTAACCAACAACCTGCCGCTGGCGGCGCTGATCGTCGGCGCGCCGGCCATTGGCGGCGCGCTGTTCGTGGTGGACAAGCTGCTGGGCGACAGGGTGGCGCGCTTCGCCAGCGTGCAGTACAGCGTCAAGGGCCCGTGGCAGAGCCCCACCATCGCTTTCGAGAAACCCTTCGAAAAACCCCGTTGAGCAGACTGGCCGGGCATCGGTTAGCATGAAACCCAGGCATTAGCGGAGCTAGCCATGTCCATTGCCGTCATCCAGATGGTCAGCCAGGACGATGTCCTGGCCAATCTCGCCGCCGCCCGTCGCCTGCTCGAACAGGCCGTCGAGGGTGGTGCGCGCCTCGCCGTGCTGCCGGAGAACTTCGCCGCCATGGGCCGCCGCGACCTCGCGGAGATCGGCCGCGCCGAAGCCCTGGGGGAAGGCCCGATCCTGCCCTGGTTGAAAAGCACTGCCCGCGACCTCAGGTTGTGGATAGTTGCCGGCACCCTGCCGCTGCCGCCCGAAGGCCAGCCGCAAGCCAAGGCCAACGCCTGCTCCCTGCTGGTGGACGAGCGCGGCGAAGTGGCGGCGCGCTACGACAAGCTGCACCTGTTCGACGTGGACGTCGCCGACGCCCGTGGCCGTTATCGCGAGTCGGACGACTACGCCTTCGGCCAGCGTGTGGTGGTGGCGGACACGCCGGTCGGGCGGCTGGGGCTGACGGTCTGCTACGACCTGCGCTTCCCCGAGCTTTTCACCGCGCTGCGCGAAGCGGGCGCGGAACTGATCAGTGCCCCTGCGGCCTTCACCGCAGTCACCGGCGCGGCGCACTGGGAAATCCTCGTCCGCGCCCGCGCCATCGAGACCCAGTGCTACCTGCTGGCGGCCGGACAGGGCGGTACCCACCCCAAGGGACGGGAAACCTGGGGCCAGTCGGCCATCGTCGACCCCTGGGGGCGTATCCTCGCCGAACAGGCCAAGGGCGAAGCCGTGCTGCTGGCCGAGCGCGACAGCGAGGAACAGGCGGCGGTCCGGCAGCGCATGCCGATTGCCCGGCACCGAAGATTTTTCCCGCCGGTCGAACCACGACCGGCGCGTACGGAGTGAATATGAGCGAACTGTTGTCATCCGTCAGTCAGCACCTGCTGGCCCCCGGTGGTCTGGATATCGACCAGCTGTCGCCGATCCTGCACGAGCTGAGCGGCCCCGGCATCGACGCCGCCGACCTGTACTTCCAGAGCCAGGTCTCCGAGTCCTGGATGCTGGAGGACGGCATCGTCAAGGAAGGCAGCTTCCACATGGACCAGGGCGTCGGCGTGCGCGCGCAGTCCGGCGAGAAGACCGGCTTCGCCTACAGCAACGCGATCAACCATGAGGCACTGGTCCAGGCCGCCCGCGCCGCTCGTTCGATTTCCCGCGCCGGGCAGAACGGCAAGGTGCAAGCCTTCCAGGCTGTGGTGCCGACCCGCCTGTACGCCGGCGAAAATCCGCTGGACGTGATGAGCCGTGCCGAGAAGGTGGAGCTGCTGCAGAAGATCGACGCCGCCACTCGCGCCCTCGATCCGCGTATCCAGCAGGTGACCGTCAGCCTCGCCGGCGTCTGGGACCAGGTGCTGATCGCCGCGGCGGACGGCTCGCTGGCTGCGGACATCCGCCCGCTGGTGCGCTTCAACGTCAGCGTCATCGTCGAGCAGAACGGCCGCCGCGAGCGTGGCGGTCACGGCGGTGGCGGTCGTACCGATTACAAGTACTTCCTGCAGGAAGACCGCGCCATGAGCTACGCCCGCGAGGCGCTGCGCCAGGCCCTGGTCAACCTCGAAGCGGTGCCCGCGCCGGCCGGCAGCCTGCCGGTGGTGATGGGTGCCGGCTGGTCCGGCGTGCTGCTGCATGAAGCCGTGGGTCATGGCCTGGAGGGCGACTTCAACCGCAAGGGCAGCTCGAACTACAGCGGTCGCATCGGCGAGAAGGTCGCTTCCAGCCTGTGCACCATAGTCGACGACGGCACCATCGCCGGCCGCCGCGGTTCGCTGTCGGTGGACGATGAAGGCACGCCGACGAACTGCAACGTGCTGATCGAAAACGGCATCCTCAAGGGCTACATGCAGGACAAGCTCAACGCCCGCCTGATGGGCGTGGCGCGCACCGGCAATGGCCGTCGCGAGTCCTACGCGCACTTGCCGATGCCGCGCATGACCAACACCTACATGCTGGCCGGGCAGAGCGATCCACAGGAAATCATCGCCAGCGTCGAGCGCGGTATCTACTGCGCGAATCTTGGCGGCGGCCAGGTGGATATCACCAGCGGCAAGTTCGTCTTCGCCACCAGCGAGGCCTACCTGATCGAGAACGGCAGGATCACCCGGCCGGTGAAGGGCGCGACCCTGATCGGCAACGGTCCGGAAGTGATGAGCCGGGTATCCATGGTCGGCAACGACCTGGCGCTGGACAGCGGCGTGGGTACCTGCGGCAAGGACGGCCAGTCCGTGCCGGTCGGTGTCGGTCAGCCGACCCTGAAGATCGACGCCATCACCGTCGGCGGCACGGGCGCCTGAGGGCGTTGCCGGTGAGGCTGGAAGGGCAGAACGCGGCCGCTCAGCGCAGGCCGCGTTTCAGCTCGTCCAGCTCGCGGATGTACTTGAAGATCTTCCGCGCCGCGGCCGGAGGCTTGTTGTGAGCGGCCTCGTGCTGGGCGTGACGGATCAGCTGGAGCAGGTGCTGGCGATCGCTTTCCGGGTATTCGCCGAAGAACGCCGACAGCGCCGCGTCACCGCCGGTGATCAGGTGGTCGCGCCAGCGCTCCAGGGCGTGGAAGCGTTCGTTGTACTGGCGGGTGGAGGTGTCTACCTGCTCCAGCAGGGCGAGGATGGCCTCGACGTCCTGGTCGCGCATCAGCTTGCCGATGAACTGCCGATGGCGTTTCTTGGCGGCGTTGGCCTTGTGCTTGGGTGCTTCTTCCAGCGCGCGGCGCAGCGGATCGGTGAGCGGCATGCGGTCGAGCATGTCGGCCTTGAGCGTGGTCAGGCGCTCGCCGAGTTCCTGCAGCGCGTGCATTTCGCGTTTTACTTGCGACTTGCTCTTCTCATCGAAGGACGAGTCGTCATCGTGAATTTCAGCCATGGCGGGGGTCTCGTTGAAAACGCCGCCATGATAACGAGTCAGGGGCCGCTTGTCCGGCCCGCGCCGGTCGCCGCCGCCTGATGGCGGGGCCGGACCATGAACAGGAGAGGCATGCAATGAGCGAACACAACCCGGCAGTGAGCCCGGAGGTCCTTCCCGAACTGCGCGAGCAGGTCGAGCGGATCATCGCCGAGGCTACCCGGCAGGGCGCCAGCGCCTGCGAGGTGGCGGTGTCGGTGGAGCAGGGGCTGTCGACCTCGGTGCGCCAGGGCGAAGTCGAGACCGTCGAGTTCAACCGCGACCAGGGCTTCGGCATCACCCTCTACGTCGGCCAGCGCAAGGGCTCGGCGAGCACCTCGGCGACCGGCGCGGACGCCATCCGCGAGACCGTTGCGGCGGCGTTGGCGATTGCCAAGCACGCTTCCGAAGACGATTGCGCCGGCCTGGCGGACCCGGCGCTGATGGCCCGCGACCTGCCGGACCTGGACCTGTATCACGGCTGGTCGATCACTCCCGACCAGGCCATCGAACGCGCGCTGGCCTGCGAGGCCGCTGCGTTCGCTACCGACAAGCGGGTCACCAAGGCCGACGGCACCACGTTGAATACCCACCAGGGTTGTCGCGTCTATGGCAACAGCCACGGCTTCGTCGGCGGTTACGCCAGCACCCGCCACAGCCTGAGCTGCGTGATGATCGCCGAGCTCGAAGGGCAGATGCAGCGCGACTACTGGTACGACGTGAACCGTCGCGGTGAACTGCTGGCTACTCCCGAATCCATCGGCCGCCGCGCTGCCGAGCGTGCCGCCAGCCGCCTGGGGGCACGCCCGGTGCCTACAGCCGAGGTACCGGTGCTGTTCGCGCCGGAAGTCGCGGTCGGCCTGTTCGGCCACTTCCTCGGTGCGATCTCCGGCGGCAGCCTGTACCGCAAGTCGTCCTTCCTCGAAGGCGCGCTGGGCCAGCAACTGTTCCCGGAATGGCTGACCCTGGACGAGCGCCCGCTGCTGCGCGGCGCGCTGGGCAGTGCGTCGTTCGACAACGATGGCCTGGCGACCTACGCCAAGCCCTTCGTCGAGGGTGGCGAGCTGGTTTCCTATGTGCTCGGCACCTACTCCGGGCGCAAGCTGGGCATGCCCAGCACGGCCAACTCAGGCGGCGTGCACAACCTGTTCGTCAGCCATGGCGATGAAGACCAGGCAGCCCTGATCCGCCGCATGGGCCGTGGCCTGCTGGTCACCGAGCTGATGGGCCAGGGCGTCAACCTGGTAACCGGTGACTATTCCCGTGGCGCTGGCGGCTATTGGGTGGAGAACGGCGAAGTCCAGTTCCCCGTGCAGGAAGTCACCATTGCCGCCAACCTGCGCGACCTGTTCCGCAACATCGTCGCCATCGGCAACGACGTGGAATACCGCGGCAACCTGCACACAGGTTCCGTGCTGATCGAGAAGATGATGGTCGCTGGCAACTGATCTACCTGCCGCGGCCTCGCACGCCGCGGCGTCCAGTGATCCTCGCGGTGCGCTGCGGGGCGTTGCGGGGCGTTGCGGCAAGCACCATGCTCCATCGGGAGGTGCGCGGGATCGTTTGCGACTCGCAGCGACGCCGCCGCGCACGGGCTGATCGATGATTGCTATCTGAGGGGGGTGGATGCGTCGCCGGGCTGAAGACCCGGCGCGTCACTCGCCTTCGTCGAAGTAGTTGTTGATCAGGTCGACCAGCGCCTGGAGCGCTTCGTCTTCCTGCTCGCCTTCGGCGCAGAGGTGCAGATTGGTGCCTTTGCCTGCCGCCAGCATCATCACGGCCATGATGCTCTTGCCGTCCACGGTGCTTTCCGGATTGCGACCCACGCGAACCTGGCAGGGGAAACGCCCTGCGACGCCGACGAATTTGGCCGCGGCACGGGCGTGCAGGCCAAGCTTGTTGATGATGGTGACTTCGAGGGCGGGCATCGCGAGGGGCTGTCCTTTTGTTGTCTGTCGCTGCTTAGCTCAGGTCGCGGTGGCGAATCTGTACGTTGGTGAGGGTTTCCTTGAGGGCCTGACCGATGCGCTCGGCAATGTAGGTCGAACGATGCTGGCCACCGGTGCAGCCGATGGCGATGGTCACGTAGGCCCGGTTGCTCGCGGCGAAGCGCGGCAGCCATTTGTTCAGGTAGGCGAGGATGTCCTGGTACATCTCTTCGACATCCGGTTGCGCGGCCAGGTATTCCTGGACTTCCACTTCCAGCCCCGTGTGCTCGCGCAGCTCGGGCTTCCAGTAGGGGTTGGGCAGGCAGCGCACGTCGAACACCAGGTCGGCGTCCACCGGCATGCCGCGCTTGAAGCCGAAGGATTCGACCAGGAAGGCGGTGCCCAGTTCGGGCTTGTTCAGCAGGCGCAGCTTGAGCACGTCGCGCAGCTGGTAGAGGTTCAGGTTGGTCGTGTTGAGCTTGAGATCGGCGAGGTCGGCAATCGGCGCCAGCAGGTTCGACTCGTCGCTGATGGCCTCGGCCAGGGAGCGGGTGTCGGTAGTCAGCGGGTGGCGCCGACGCGTCTCGGAAAAGCGCTTGAGCAGCGTTTCGTCATCGGCATCGAGGTACAGCACGTCGCACTGGATGTGCCGGTCGCGGGCTTCCTGCAACAATTCGGGGAAGCGTTGCAGCTGGCTGGGCAGGTTGCGCGCGTCGATCGAGACGGCGACCTGCGGATGCAACAATTCGGTGTGCAACAGCGCGCGCTGGGCCAAGTCCGGGAGGAGGCTGGCCGGCAGGTTGTCGATGCAGTAGAAGCCGTTGTCCTCGAGCACATTGAGCGCGGTGCTCTTGCCCGAGCCGGATCTCCCACTGATGATGATCAGGCGCATGTCAGTGCCCGTTGTTCTGGAAATCCACGACGATCCGGTACAGGTCCTCGCCGTTGGCGGCGTGACGCAGGCGGTCGCGGACGTCGGAGCGGTCGAGCATGGAGGCGATCTGCCGCAGCAGTTCCAGGTGTTCCTCGGTGGCCGCTTCCGGCACCAGCAGCACGAATACCAGGTCGACCGGCGCGCCGTCGAGGGCGTCGAAGTCTACCGGGTGGTCAAGGTGCAGGATGGCGCTGATCGGCGACTGGCAACCGGTGAGGCGGCAGTGCGGAATGGCGATGCCATTGCCGAAGCCGGTGGAGCCCAGGCGTTCCCGGGCTACCAGGCTGTCGAAGATGTCTTGGGAATCGAAACCCGGCAGCTCGCGCGCCACCAGGCTGGCGATTTGTTCGAGGACACGTTTCTTGCTGCCGCCCGGCACGTTCACGAGGGAACGGCCGGGGGTCAGGATTTGCTCAAGTCGGATCATAGAGAGGGGTTAACGAACACCAACACCTTGCTGGCGTTCGAGGTATTTTTCCTTGTGCTTGATCAGTTGGCGGTCGAGCTTGTCGGTGAGCAGGTCGATGGCCGCGTACATGTCTTCATGTTCCGCGCAGGCCACCACTTCGCCCCCGGCGATGTGGAGGGTGGCTTCAATTTTCTGCTTCAGCTTCTCGACCTCCATGATGACCTGAACATTGGTGATCTTGTCGAAGTGGCGCTCCAGTCGGCCAAGCTTCTCGCCGACATAGTCGCGCAGGGCGTCGGTCACATCCAGTTGATGTCCACTGATGTTGACTTGCATACCGCTTTCTCCTTGTTGCCCGTGTGTAAGTGGCAGGTTATGGGGCCTGCCGCCGGAACACCTTGGCGTGGATCAACGTCAAACCAGTCGCTTGCGCTCGCTCGAGGGAGAGATTCCCAGGGACTCCCGGTACTTGGCGACGGTGCGACGTGCCACTTGAATGCCCTGTGCCTCCAGTAAACCAGCGATCTTGCTGTCACTCAATGGCTTTTTCGGACTTTCCGCCGCGACCAGTTTCTTGATGATGGCGCGGATGGCAGTGGAGGAGCACTCGCCGCCCTCGGAGGTGCTGACGTGGCTGGAGAAGAAGTACTTCAGCTCGAAGATGCCACGCGGGGTGTGCATGAATTTCTGCGTGGTGACGCGCGAGATGGTCGATTCGTGCATGCCCACCGCCTCGGCGATGTCGTGCAGCACCAGCGGCTTCATCGCCTCTTCGCCGTATTCGAGGAAGCCGCGCTGGTGTTCGACGATCTGGGTCGCCACCTTCATCAGCGTCTCGTTGCGGCTCTGCAGGCTCTTGATGAACCAGCGTGCTTCCTGCAGCTGGTTGCGCATGAAGGTGTTGTCGGCGCTGGAGTCGGCGCGGCGCACCAGGCCCGCGTACTGCGAGTTCACGCGCAGGCGGGGCACCGCTTCCTGATTCAGCTCCACCAGCCAGCGGTCGTTGTGTTTCCGGACGATGACATCCGGGACCACATATTCGGCTTCGCCGGATTCGATCTGCGAGCCCGGGCGCGGGTGCAGCGACTGGATCAGTTCGATGGTCTCGCGCAGCTCGTCTTCCTTGAGCTTCATGCGCCGCATCAGTTGGCTGTAGTCGCGGCTGCCGAGCAGGTCCAGGTGGTCGCTGACCAGGCGGATGGCTTCGGCGAGCAGGTAGGTCTTGGTGGGCATCTGGCGCAGCTGCAGCAGCAGGCATTCACGCAGGTTGCGCGCGCCGACACCGGCGGGTTCGAGCTGCTGCACGCGGCGCAGCACGACTTCCACCTCATCCATCTCCACGCCCAGTTCCGGGTCGACGGAGGCGAGGATGTCGTCCAGGGATTCCTCGAGGTAGCCGTCGTCGTTGATGCCGTCGATGATGCTCAGGGCGATCAGGCGGTCGGTATCGGACATCGGCGCCAGGTTGAGCTGCCACAGCAGGTGGCTCTGCAGGCTTTCGCCGGCGGAGGTGCGAGCGGTGAAATCCCACTCGTCGTCATCGTTGCTGGGCAGGCTGCTGGCGCTGGTCTGGTAGATATCTTCCCAGGCGGTGTCGACCGGCAGTTCGTTGGGGATGCGCTCGGCCCACTGGTCCTCGTCGAGGCTGTCGGCATTGGGCGTGGTGCTTTCCTGGAAGTTGTCCTGGGAACTGCTGGTAGTGCCGTTGGCGCCGGACTCGGCGCCGTCCGCCATGGGGTCGCTGTTGTCGAAGTCCTCGCCTTCTTCCTGGCGCTCCAGCATCGGGTTGGACTCCAGGGCTTCCTGGATTTCCTGTTGGAGGTCCAGCGTGGAGAGCTGGAGCAGTCGGATGGCCTGTTGCAGCTGCGGAGTCATCGTCAGCTGCTGGCCCATCTTGAGGACTAGCGATGGTTTCATGGCTGGAACTAGGCACCTTGTTCGCTGGCGCAAAGACGCGCCATATCCACGACTACGGACGCCGGGGCGCCGCGAGGAAGCAAATTATATGCCTGAGTTTGGACGCTTTGCCTAGGGGCTGTCGACCTTTCGTTACAACCCGGTTGCGCCAGGGTGGAACAGGCAGCCGGATGCTTCGCGGCGCGGCCCGCGATTGGGGGGAGAGATGGAGCGGCCGCGCCCAGGCAGGGCGCGGCGTGGGGCCTTACAGGCGGAACTCGTGGCCCAAGTAGACTTCCTTCACCAGGTCGTTGGCGAGGATGCTTTCGGCGCTGCCTTCGGCGATCAGTTGGCCGTCGTTGACGATGTACGCCGTTTCGCAGATGTCCAGGGTCTCGCGGACATTGTGGTCGGTGATCAGCACGCCGATGCCCTTGGCCTTGAGGTGGTGGATGATCTGCTTGATGTCGCCCACCGAGATCGGGTCCACGCCGGCGAAGGGTTCGTCCAGCAGGATGAACTTCGGCGAACTGGCCAGGGCGCGGGCGATTTCCACGCGGCGGCGCTCACCGCCGGACAGGCTCATGCCGAGGTTGTCCCGGATGTGGTGGATATGGAATTCCTCGAGCAGGCCTTCCAGGGCTTCCTGGCGGCCGGCGCGATCGAGATCGGCGCGGGTTTCCAGGATCGCCCCGATGTTGTCCGCCACCGACAGCTTGCGGAAGATCGAGGCTTCCTGCGGCAGGTAGCCGATGCCGGCGCGGGCGCGGCCGTGCATGGGCAGGTGGGTGACGTCCTGCTCGTCGATGCGCACGACGCCCTGATCGGCACGGACCAGGCCGACGATCATGTAGAAGCAGGTGGTCTTGCCCGCTCCGTTGGGGCCGAGCAGGCCGACGATCTGCCCGCTCTCGATGCTCATGCTGACATCGCGGACGACTTGCCGGCTCTTGTAGCTCTTGGCGAGGTGCTGGGCGGTTAGCGTAGCCATTACTGCGCTTGATCCTGCTTTTTCTTGGGCTGGATGACCATGTCGATACGCGGGCGCGGCGTGGTCACCTGGGAACCGGTGGCGCGGCCTGCGTTGACGATCTGGCGCTGGGTGTCGTAGACGATCTTCTCGCCTTCGAAGGTGTTGCCTTCCTGGATCACCTTGGCCTGGTCGATCAACACGACGCGGTTCTGCGAGACGAAGTACTGGATCGTCAGGCCGTAGGCCTGGGTGATCTGCTTGTCCGGCGCCGGCTTCTGCTCGAAGTAGGCGGGTTTGCCGACCGAGGTGACCACCTCGATCTCGCCGTCCTTGTTCTGCTTGAGCGTGACGGTGTTGCCAGTCAGCTTCATGCTGCCCTGGGTCACCACCACATCGCCGCGATACACGGCCACGCCCTGCTTGTCATCCAGTTCGGCGCTGTCGGCCTGGACGCGGATCGGCTGTTCCCGGTCGGTGGGAAGTGCCCAGGCGGCAGAGCTGCCGATGGCGGCGGCGAGGCTGAAAAGAAGGGGGAGGGTGTTAACGAGCCTCATGCTGACCTCTTACGTTGGACAGCAGGAGCATCCGGCTGTCTTTCAGATACGCTTTCATGCCAACTGCCGTGGTCACACCGTTGGGTTCGGTGATCTTCACGGGCTGGTCAGTCTGCGCATAGTCCTTGTCTGGGAACACCGTCATGCGCGAGGTGTTGAGCAGGAGCGTGCGCTGCTGCGCGTCGGTGCGCGCAACGCGCACGTCGTCGATCAGCTCGACCTGCTTGCCTTCGGGGGCCACTTCGGCGTGAGCGCTCTGGACATGCCACGGCTGCGGCTCGTTCTCCCGGTGGAAGAAGAGATCGGGCGTGGTGACCAGGGTCACGTCGGTTGCTTTCAGGTGTTCGAGTTTGTCGGCGGTCATCTCGTAGGCGAGGGATCCGTCGACGCGGTACTGAACGCTCTTGGCGTTCACCACGTAGAAATCGATGGCGTCGCTGGTCTGCGACTTGAGCTGTCGCTCGTTGAAGTCCAGGCGCACGTTCCAGTAATAGCCCAGCGCGATCAGCCCGATGGCGATCAGGGCGAACAACAGCTTTTGTTGGAATGTCTTGGGCATCATCGGCTCTAGAGGTACGCGTTCTGGGCAGCTTCGAGGTTGCCCTGGGCGCGCAGGATCAGTTCGCAGAACTCGCGGGCGGCGCCTTCGCCGCCACGGGCCTGGGTCACACCGTCGGCATGCTGGCGCACGAAGGCATCACCGCTGGCCACCGCCATGCCGAGGCCGGCGCGGCGGATGGCCGGCAGGTCGGGCAGGTCGTCACCCAGGTACGCGACTTCTTCATAGCCTAGACCCAGTTCGGCGAGCAACTCGTCGAGGGCGACCAGCTTGTCTTCGCGGCCCTGGAACAGGTGGTTGATGCCCAGGTTCTTCGCCCGGCGCTCGACCACCGGGCTCGTGCGGCCGGTGATGATCGCGGTGCGCACGCCGGAATTCATCAGCATCTTGATGCCGTGGCCGTCCAGCGTGTTGAAGGTCTTGAACTCGCCGCCGTCGGGCAGGAAGTAGAGCTTGCCGTCGGTCAGCACGCCGTCGACGTCGAAGACCGCCAGGCGGACCGCTCTTGCGCGTTGCAGCAGGTCGGCCGTCATTCAGATGACTCCCGCGCGGGTCAGGTCGTGGACGTGCAGCACGCCGACCGGGTGGTCCTTGTCGTCGACCACCACCAGGACGTTGATCTTGTGGTCGTCCATGATCTTCAGGGCTTCGGCGGCGAGCATGTCCGGGCGCGCGGTCTTGCCGTGCACGGTCATCACCTGGTCGATGGTCACCTGGCGCACGTCCAGGCCCTTGTCCAGGGTCCGGCGCAGGTCGCCGTCGGTGAAGACCCCGGCCAGGCGGCCGTCTTCGCCGAGCACGATGGTCATGCCCAGGCCCTTGCGGGTCATTTCCAGCAGGGCGCCGCTGAGCGAAGTGCCGGGGGAAACCTGCGGCAATGCTTCACCCACGTGCATGATGTTTTCCACTTTCAGCAACAATCGACGGCCCAGCGCGCCGCCCGGGTGCGAGAACGCGAAGTCTTCGGCCGTGAAGCCGCGGGCTTCGAGCAGGGCGATGGCGAGCGCGTCGCCGATCACCAGGGAAACCGTGGTGGACGAGGTCGGCGCCAGGTTCAGTGAACAGGCCTCGTGCTCGACGCTGGCGTCCAGGTTGACCGCGGCGGCCTTGGCCAGCGGCGATTCGGGGTTGCCGGTCATGCTGATCAGGGTGATGCCCAGGCGCTTAATCAGCGGCAGCAGGGTGATGATCTCGGCGGTGGAGCCGGAGTTGGACAGCGCCAGGACGACGTCGTCCCGGGTGATCATGCCCATGTCGCCATGGCTCGCTTCGGCCGGGTGCACGAAGAAGGACGGCGTGCCGGTGCTGGCCAGGGTGGCGGCTATCTTGCGGGCGATGTGCCCGGATTTGCCCATGCCGACCACGACGACGCGGCCGGCGCAGTTCAGCAGCAGCTCGCAGGCCAGGGAGAAATCGGCGCCAATGCGCGGCAGCAGCGCGTCGACCGAGTCACGTTCGAGGCGGATGGTGCGTTGTGCCGACTGGATGAAATCGTGTTTCTGGCTCATGTTCGAAAGGCGCGGGGCAAAATGAAGTGCGAGATTATAACGGGAAAGCGACAAAGGCTTCATCACTGGCATTTCAATGTTGGGTGCATTTTGCTGAACTGTCCCTTAACGGCGGCTTAGCAGCCCTTGGGGCGCGGCTTCGCGCGGTGTTATAGTTCGCGGCCGTTCGGCCTGCCGCGCCGTGTTTCTGCCGTGTGACAGACGGGGCAACGGACAGCGCCGTGATGAAAGGAGTTCTATGAGCACCAATGACCAATACGCGGTCGAGCTGAAGGGCCTGAGCTTCAAGCGTGGCACGCGTAAGATTTTCGATAACGTGGACATCCGCATTCCACGCGGCAAGGTCACCGGGATCATGGGACCGTCGGGGTGTGGCAAGACCACCCTGTTGCGGCTGATCGCCGCCCAGCTGCGTCCGGCGAGCGGAGAAGTGTGGGTCAACGGCCAGAATCTTCCGTCGCTGGGCCGCAGCGACCTGTTCGACATGCGCAAGCAGTTCGGCGTGCTGTTCCAGAGCGGCGCGCTGTTCACCGACCTCGATGTCTTCGAGAACGTGGCCTTCCCGCTGCGGGTGCACACCGAGCTGCCCGAGGAGATGATTCGCGACATCGTCCTGATGAAACTGCAGGCCGTGGGCCTGCGCGGGGCGGTGGAGCTGATGCCGGACGAGTTGTCCGGCGGCATGAAGCGCCGCGTGGCGCTGGCCCGCGCCATCGCACTGGACCCGCAGATCCTGATGTACGACGAGCCCTTCGTGGGCCAGGACCCGATCGCCATGGGCGTATTGGTGCGGCTGATCCGCCTGCTCAACGATGCCCTTGGCATCACCAGCATCGTGGTGTCCCACGACCTGGCGGAGACCGCGAGCATCGCCGACTACATCTATATCGTCGGCGACGGTCGCGTGCTTGGCCACGGGACGCCGGCCGACCTGCAGGGTCTCGACGATCCGCGGGTCCGCCAGTTCATGAAGGGCATCCCCGATGGTCCGGTGCCGTTCCACTATCCTGCCCGCGATTACCGCGCCGACCTGCTGGGAGAACGTTGATGCGCAAGACTTCACCGCTCGAGCGCGTTCGCCTGCTCGGGCGCGCCGGCCTCGATGTCCTCGAGTCGCTGGGCCGTTCGACGCTGTTCCTGGTCCATGCGATCTTCGGCCGTCGGGTTCACAGCGGCGCCTTCCAGCTGCTGGTCAAGCAATTGTATTCGGTGGGCGTGCTGTCCCTGGCGATCATTGTGGTTTCCGGTCTGTTCATTGGCATGGTGCTGGCCCTGCAGGGCTACAACATCCTGGCAAGCTACGGGTCAGAACAGGCAGTGGGCCAGATGGTCGCGCTGACGTTGTTGCGTGAACTGGGGCCGGTGGTGACCGGTCTGCTGTTCGCCGGGCGCGCGGGTTCCGCGCTGACGGCCGAGATCGGCAACATGAAATCCACCGAGCAGCTGTCCAGCCTGGAGATGATCGGCGTCGACCCGCTCAAGTACATCATCGCCCCGCGCCTGTGGGCCGGCTTCATCTCGATGCCGCTGCTGGCGGCTATCTTCAGTGTCGTCGGTATCTGGGGCGGAGCCCTGGTCGCCGTGGACTGGTTGGGCGTGTATGACGGTTCGTACTGGTCGAACATGCAGAACAGCGTGCAGTTCACCAAGGACATTCTCAATGGCGTGATCAAGAGCGTGGTGTTCGCCTTCGTCGTAACCTGGATCGCCGTGTTCCAGGGGTATGACTGCGAGCCCACCTCCGAAGGCATCAGCCGCGCCACCACCCGTACCGTTGTGTATGCCTCCCTGGCCGTGCTGGGGCTGGACTTCATCCTGACCGCCTTGATGTTTGGAGACTTCTGATGCAAACCCGCACCCTGGAAATCGGTGTAGGCCTGTTCATTCTGGCCGGCCTGCTGGCCCTGCTGCTGCTGGCCCTGCGTGTCAGCGGACTGACCATCGGCAATTCGGGCGATACCTACAAGCTGTACGCCTATTTCGACAACATCGCCGGCGTCACCGTGCGTGGCAAGGTCACCATGGCGGGCGTCACCATCGGCAAGGTCACCGCGGTGGACCTGGACCACGACAGCTATCGTGGTCGTGTGACCATGGAGATCAACCGCGGGGTCAACAACCTGCCGGACGACTCCACCGCCTCCATCCTGACCGCCGGCCTGCTGGGCGAGAAGTACATCGGCATCAGCGTCGGTGGCGATGAAGAGCTGCTCAAGGATGGCGATACCATCAAGGACACCCAGTCGGCACTCGTGCTGGAAGACCTGATCGGCAAGTTCCTGCTGAATTCGGTCAACAAAGACGACTCGAAGAAATGAGGACTCACTCCATGTTGAAAACCTTGCGCCGTGGCTTCCTGGTCCTGCTTGCGATCCTGCCGCTGTTTGCCCAGGCCGAGCAGACCGCACAGCAGGTCGTGCAGCAGACCGTCGACAGCCTGCTGACGGACCTGAAAACCAACAAGGCCAGCTACAAGGCCAATCCCCAGGCGTTCTACGACACCCTGAACCGCATCCTGGGCCCGGTGGTGGACTCCGAGGGCATCGCCAAGGGCGTGATGACCGTCAAGTATTCGCGCCAGGCTTCGCCGGAGCAGATCAAGCGCTTCGAGGAAACCTTCAAGAACAGCCTGTTCCAGTTCTACGGCAATGCGCTGCTGGAGTACGACAACCAGGACATCCGCGTGCTGAACACCGGCAAGCAGGAGCAGGATCGCGCTTCGGTGAACATGGAAGTGGTGGGCAGCAACGGCGCCGTCTATCCGGTGCAGTACACCATGGTCAACCAGGGCGGCAGCTGGCGCCTGCGTAACGTGATCATCAACGGTATCAACATCGGCAAGCTGTTCCGCGACCAGTTCGCCGACTCCATGCAGAAGAACCGCAATGACCTGGAAGCCACCATTGCCGGTTGGGGCCAGGTGGTCGCCAAGGCCAAGGATGCTGCCAAGGGCCAGCCGGAAGGCGGCGCAGAATGACCCAGGGCAGTATCACGGAGCGCGCCGAGGGCGAACTGGCCCTCGCCGGCGTGCTGGACTACAGCACCGGCCCGGCCTTGCGCGAGCAGGGCGCCCGGCTGATCGCCGCCAGCAAGGCCAGCGCGCTGCGTCTGGACTGCTCGGCGGTGGTGCATTCCAGCAGCGTCGGATTGTCGCTGCTGCTGTCCTACACCCGTGATGCGCGCAAGGCCGGCAAGACGCTGCAGATCTCCGGCATGCCCAAGGACATGCAGGAAATCGCCAAGGTGGGCGAGCTCCTGGAGATTCTGCCGTTACAGCATTGAAACAGTGAAAAGGCCCTCCGTCCGCGACTTCCCCGCCGGGGTTCGCAGGCGGGGGGCTTTTTTGTATCATGGCCGACCCGCGCGCGTAGGGCGCCGAACGAGGTTGAGCATGCAGGCCGTAGAAGTCAAAAACTTCCTGGAATCGAAACTCCCAGGTACCCAGATCGAAGTGGAAGGCGAAGGCTGCAATTTCCAGCTGAACCTGATCAGCGACGAGCTCGCCGGCCTGAGCCCGGTCAAGCGCCAGCAACAGATCTATGCCCACCTGAACGATTGGATCGCCTCCGGGGCCATCCATGCCGTCACCATGAAATTCTTCAGCCGCGCCGCCTGGGCCGAGCGTTCCTGAGCCCACGGGGAAAATAGCAATGGATAAACTGATCATTACCGGCGGCACTCGTCTCGATGGCGAGATCCGCATCTCCGGCGCGAAGAACTCGGCGCTGCCGATCCTCGCCGCGACCCTGCTGGCGGACACCCCGGTGACCGTCTGCAACCTGCCGCACCTGCACGACATCACCACCATGATCGAGCTGTTCGGCCGCATGGGCGTGCAGCCGATCATCGACGAGAAGCTCAATGTCGAAGTCGACGCCAGCACCATCAAGACGCTGGTGGCGCCGTACGAGCTGGTGAAGACCATGCGTGCGTCGATCCTGGTGCTCGGCCCGATGGTCGCCCGCTTCGGTGAAGCCGAAGTCGCTCTGCCCGGCGGCTGCGCCATCGGCTCGCGTCCGGTGGACCTGCACATCCGCGGCCTCGAAGCCATGGGCGCGCAGATCAGCGTCGAAGGCGGCTACATCAAGGCCAAGGCCCCGGCCGGCGGCCTGCAGGGCGCGCACTTCTTCTTCGATACCGTCAGCGTGACCGGTACCGAGAACATCATGATGGCCGCCGCGCTGGCCAATGGCCGCTCCGTGCTGGAAAACGCCGCGCGCGAGCCCGAGGTCGTCGACCTGGCCAACTTCATCAACGCCATGGGCGGTGATGTGCAGGGCGCCGGCACCGACACCATCGTGATCAACGGCGTGAAGAATCTGGGTGGCGGCGCCAAGTACAGCGTCATGCCCGACCGCATCGAGACCGGCACCTACCTGGCCGCTGCTGCGGCCACCGGTGGCCGCGTCAAGCTCAAGGATACCGATCCGACCATCCTCGAGGCCGTACTGGCCAAGCTGGTCGAAGCCGGCGCGCACATCACCACCGGCAGCAACTGGATCGAGCTGGACATGAAGGGCAACCGGCCGAAGGCGGTAAACATCCGCACCGCGCCGTACCCGGCATTCCCGACCGACATGCAGGCGCAGTTCATCTCCCTGAACGCCATCGCCGAAGGTACCGGCGCGGTCATCGAGACCGTGTTCGAGAACCGCTTCATGCACGTCTATGAGATGAACCGCATGGGCGCGCAGATCCTCGTCGAAGGCAACACCGCCATCGTCACCGGCGTTCCGCAGCTCAAGGGCGCTCCGGTCATGGCGACCGACCTGCGCGCTTCCGCCAGCCTGGTGATCGCCGCCCTGGTGGCCGAAGGCGACACCCTGATCGACCGCATCTACCACATCGACCGTGGCTACGAGTGCATCGAAGAGAAACTGCAACTGCTCGGGGCGAAGATTCGCCGCGTGCCGGGCTAGGGCTGAGCCAGACAATGCTGACGATTGCCCTGTCCAAGGGCCGCATCCTTGACGACACCCTGCCGCTGCTCGCAGCGGCGGGCATCGTGCCGACCGAGAATCCGGACAAGAGCCGCAAGCTGATCATCCCCACCACCCTCGATGACGTGCGCCTGCTGATCGTGCGCGCCACCGACGTGCCGACCTATGTCGAACACGGCGCCGCCGACCTCGGCGTCGCGGGCAAGGACGTGCTCATGGAGTATGGTGGCCAGGGCCTCTACGAGCCGCTGGACCTGAAGATCGCCAACTGCAAGCTGATGACCGCCGGCGCGGTCGGCGCGCCGGAGCCCAAGGGGCGCCTGCGCGTGGCCACCAAGTTCGTCAATGTCGCCAAGCGCTACTACGCCGAACAGGGCCGTCAGGTCGACGTGATCAAGCTGTACGGCTCCATGGAGCTGGCACCGCTGGTCGGCCTGGCCGACAAGATCATCGACGTGGTCGATACCGGCAATACCCTGCGTGCGAACGGCCTGGAACCCCAGGAACTGATCGCGCACATCAGCTCGCGCCTGGTGGTGAACAAGGCCTCGATGAAGATGCAGCACGCGCGCATCCAGGCCCTGATCGACACCTTGCGCGAAGCCGTCGAAGCTCGACACCGCCACTGATACTCACTGCGGCCCCGGCCGCAGCCGTGACCGCCATGGATGGCGGGAATGCCGAAAACGCATGGAGCAGCTTTTCGGCCCTATCCGTGTCATAGCCAAATTTTCTCGGGTGCCCGCACGGAAGGCTTGATAGTCTTGCGGCGCCCGAGATCATGCCAATTAAAGAGGCCAGCTATGACCGCACCCTTCGCACTCCGTCGACTCAACGCCGCCGATCCGGACTTCGCGCGTCATCTGGACCATCTGCTCTCCTGGGAAAGCGTGTCCGACGAGTCGGTGAACCAGCGCGTCCTGGACATCATTGCCGACGTGCGCAAGCGCGGCGATGCCGCCGTGGTGGAATTCACCCAGCGCTTCGACGGTGTCGATGCCAGGTCCATGGCCGACCTGATCCTGCCGCGCGAGCGCCTGGAGCTGGCCCTGACCCGCATCACCCCGGCTCAGCGCGAGGCGCTGGAAACGGCCGCCGAGCGCGTGCGCAGCTACCACGAGAAGCAGAAGCAGGACTCCTGGCGCTACACCGAAGCCGACGGCACAGTCCTCGGCCAGCAGGTGACCCCGCTGGACCGCGCCGGCCTGTACGTGCCCGGCGGCAAGGCGTCCTACCCGTCTTCGGTGCTGATGAACGCCATTCCGGCCAAGGTCGCCGGTGTTGCCGAAGTGGTGATGGTCGTTCCGACCCCGCGTGGCGAAATCAACGAGATCGTCCTGGCCGCCGCGTGCATCGCCGGCGTTGACCGCGTCTTCACCATCGGCGGCGCCCAGGCCGTGGCGGCGCTGGCCTACGGTACCGAGAGCGTGCCGCAGGTGGACAAGATCGTCGGCCCGGGCAACATCTACGTCGCCACCGCCAAGCGCCACGTATTCGGCCAGGTCGGCATCGACATGATCGCCGGTCCGTCCGAAATCCTCGTGGTCTGCGACGGCGGCACCGATCCGGACTGGATCGCCATGGACCTGTTCTCCCAGGCCGAGCACGACGAAGATGCCCAGGCCATCCTGGTCAGCCCGGACGCCGAATTCCTGGACAAGGTCGCCGCGAGCATCGAGAAGCTGTTGCCGACCATGGAGCGCGCGGAGATCATCCGCACCTCGCTGGCGAATCGTGGCGCGCTGATTCAGGTCGCCGACCAGGAGCGCGCCTGCGAGGTCGCCAACCGCATCGCCCCGGAACACCTGGAGTTGTCCGTCGCCGACCCGGAAAGCTGGCTGCCGAAGATCCGCCACGCCGGCGCCATCTTCATGGGCCGTTACACCGCCGAGGCGCTGGGCGACTACTGCGCCGGCCCGAACCACGTGCTGCCGACCTCCGGCACCGCGCGCTTCTCCTCGCCGCTGGGCGTGTATGACTTCCAGAAGCGTTCCTCGATCATCTTCTGCTCCGCGCCGGGCGCTTCCGAGCTGGGCAAGACCGCCTCGATCCTGGCCCGTGGCGAGTCGCTGACCGCCCACGCGCGCAGTGCCGAGTTCCGCATCCTTGACGACAAGAGTGAATAACCGATGAGCAAATTCTGGAGTCCCTTTGTCAAGGACCTGGTGCCCTACGTTCCGGGTGAGCAGCCGAAGCTGGCCAGGCTGGTCAAGCTGAACACCAACGAGAATCCCTACGGCCCGTCGCCGAAGGTGGTCGCCGCGATTCAGGCCGAGCTGAACGACACGCTGCGCCTGTACCCGGACCCGAACGCCGACCGCCTGAAGCAGACTATCGCCGAGTACCATGGCGTGAAGACCTCCCAGGTCTTCGTCGGCAACGGCTCGGACGAAGTCCTGGCCCATGCCTTCCACGCGCTGTTCCAGCACGGCAAGCCGCTGCTGTTCCCCGACGTGACCTACAGCTTCTACCCGGTTTATTGCGGCCTGTACGGCATCGACTTCGAGGCGCTGCCGCTGGACGAGCAGTTCCAGATTCGGGTGGAGGACTACGCGCGCCCGAACGGCGGCATCATCTTCCCCAACCCCAATGCGCCGACCGGTTGCCTGCTGCCGCTCGAGGCCATCGAGCGCCTGCTGCAGTCGAGCCCGGACAGCGTGGTGCTGGTGGATGAGGCCTACGTCGATTTCGGTGGCGAGACGGCGATTTCCCTGGTCAACCGCTACCCGAACCTGCTGGTGGCGCAGACCCTGTCCAAGTCCCGTTCGCTGGCGGGCCTGCGGGTCGGCTTTGCGGTTGGTCATGAAGACCTGATCGAAGCGCTGGAGCGGGTGAAGAACAGCTTCAACTCCTATCCGCTGGATCGCCTGGCCCTGGCCGGAGCGGTGGCGTCCTTCGAGGACCAGGCCTACTTCGAGCAGACCTGCAACGCGGTTATCCACAGCCGCGAGAAGCTGGTGGCCGAGCTCAAGACCCTGGGCTTCGACGTACTGCCGTCGGCGGCGAACTTCATCTTCGCCCGCCACCCGCAGCGTGACGGCGCCGAACTGGCGGCGGCGCTGCGTGAGGAGGGCGTGATCGTGCGTCACTTCAAGCAGCAGCGGATCAACCAGTTCCTGCGCATCAGCATTGGCACCGAGGAGCAGAACCAGGCCCTGATCGATGCCCTGCGGCTGAAGCTGTAAGGCTATCGTAGCAAAGGAAAACGGCGCCCTCGGGCGCCGTTTTTCATTGTGTTGGAAAAGAGCGAGGCATCAATTGCCGTTGGGCGCGGGCGGCGGGCGCAGGCCGACCTCGGCGTTGAGCGTCACCGGCTTGCCGTTGCGCAGCACTTCGATGGTGATCTTCTCGCCCGGCTTGGTGCGCGCCACCTGGTTCATCGAGCGGCGGCCATCGCTGGCGGCCTCGCCATCGATGTTCAGGATGATGTCGCCCGGCAGCAGGCCGCCCTTGGCGGCGGGGCCGTCGCGGTAGACACCGGCGACGACGATGCCGGCCTTGTCCTTGAGGTCGAAGGATTCGGCCAGCTCCGGCGTCAGCGGTTGTACCTCGACGCCGAGCCAGCCGCGGATCACCTGGCCGTGCTCGATGATCGACTGCATGACCTCCAGCGCCAGCTTGGTCGGGATGGCGAAGCCGATGCCCTGGGAGCCGCCGGACTTGGAGAAGATCGCCGTGTTGATGCCGATCAGGTTGCCGTTGGCGTCCACCAGCGCGCCGCCCGAGTTGCCCGGGTTGATCGCCGCGTCGGTCTGGATGAAGTCTTCGTAGGTGTTCAGGCCCAGCTGGTTGCGCCCGGTGGCGCTGATGATGCCCATGGTCACGGTCTGGCCGACACCGAAGGGGTTGCCGATCGCCAGGCAGACGTCGCCGGTGCGGATGCCGTCGGAGCGGCCGAGCATGATCGAGGGCAGGTCCTTGAGGTCGATCTTCAGCACCGCGAGGTCGGTCTCGGGGTCGCTGCCCACCAGGCGGGCGATGGTCTCGCGGCCGTCGCGCAGGGCCACGACTATCTGGTCGGCACCGGAGGTCACGTGGTTGTTGGTCAGCAGGTAGCCTTCGGGGCTCATGATCACCGCCGAACCCAGGCTCGACTCCATGCGCTTCTGCTGTGGCAGGTTATCGCCGAAGAAGCGCCGGAACAGCGGGTCGTCGAGCATCGAGTTATTCGGCTTGCTGACCATCTTGGTGGTGTACAGGTTGGCCACGGCCGGCGAGGAGCGGGTCACGGCGTCGGCGTAGCTGACCGGGCCCTGCTGGATGCGGCTGAGCAGCGGAGCCTGTTGCAGGTGCACTTCCTGCTGCGGAAGACCGACCCATTGCGGGTTATGCTGGATGATCAGTAGCGCCAACAGGACGCCAACCAGCACGGGCCAGCCGAGGAATCGCAGGGCCTTCAGCATCGAAGAAAATCCTTGGGGTTGCTTGGCCGGGGGATGGCCGATAGGGTGGCGGCCATTATACGGGCGGCGAGCCAAGAAAATAGACGCTCGTGGCCGTGTTTGGAGGAATTTCGATGGCTATCGCACTGAGCACGCTGGTAGAGGAAGCGGACCGTTTCCTCGACGCGGCGAAGATCCAGGATTACTGCCCCAACGGCCTGCAGGTCGAGGGCCGCCCGCAGGTACGCCGCATCGTTTCCGGCGTCACGGCCAGCCAGGCGCTGCTCGATGCCGCGGTGGAGGCGGACGCCGATGTGGTCCTGGTGCACCACGGTTATTTCTGGAAGGGCGAGGACGCCCGCGTGGTGGGCATGAAGCAGCGTCGCCTGAAGACCCTGCTGAACCACGACATCAGCCTGCTGGCCTATCACCTGCCGCTGGATCTGCACGGCGAGGTGGGCAACAACGTGCAGTTGGGCCGCCAGCTCGGTTTCGAGATCGAGGGGCCGCTGGAGCCGGGCAACCCGCGCTCCATCGTGCTGCTCGGCTCACTGGCCGAACCCCTGCTGCCGAGCGACCTGGCTATCCACGTGCGCGACGTGCTGGGCCGCGAGCCGTTGCTGGTGGATGGCGGGCAGCCGATCCGCCGTATCGCCTGGTGCACCGGCGGCGCGCA
Organism: Pseudomonas sp. Pseusp97; assembly: GCF_047304025.1. Taxonomy (NCBI): domain Bacteria; kingdom Pseudomonadati; phylum Pseudomonadota; class Gammaproteobacteria; order Pseudomonadales; family Pseudomonadaceae; genus Pseudomonas; species Pseudomonas sp. Pseusp97. The sequence goes on from NZ_JBGLYK010000003.1 coordinate 28,378, forward strand.
GGGTTACATCGATCAGGCCATTGCCGCGGGCGTCGATGCATACCTGACAGGCGAGGTTTCCGAGCAGACCGTGCACAGCGCGCGGGAGAACGGCATCAGCTTCATCGCCGCCGGCCACCACGCCACCGAGCGCTACGGCGTGCAGGCACTGGGGGATTACCTGGCCAAGCGCTTCGCCATCGAGCACCTGTTCATCGATTGCCCGAATCCGGCCTGATACTTCGGCTGGTTTCTTTGTAGGAGCGAGCTTGCTCGCGAACCCTGGCCCTGTGCCTGAGGCTGTTCGCGAGTAAGCTCGCTCCTACAGGTGAAGATCGATCCTGGGGCCGACTCTTACGGCAATGAAAAAGCCGGCTCACTGAGCCGGCTTTTTCGTTCGCACCTCAGCGGTAGCCGTGGCGCTGGCGGTCGACCGCCTTGCCCAGTTCCCAGACGGCCATGGCGTAGTGGGTGCTGTGGTTGTAGCGGGTGATCACGTAGAAGTTGGGCAGGCCGTACCAGTACTGGTAGGTATTGCCCATGTCCAGGCGCAGCAGGCTGGCGCTCTGGTGATTGCCCAGCGAACCCTGCGGACGCAACCCGGCGTTGGCCAGCACGCTGATCGGGTACTGGGTCTTGAAGCCGTCTTCCAGCGAGCGGGCCTGGCCCATGGCCGGGATGGCCACCGCATCGCCGGTGACCCAGCCGTGCTGCTTGAAGTAGTTGGCCACGCTGCCGATGGCATCGCGCGGGTTCCACAGGTCGCGGTGACCGTCGCCGTCGAAGTCCACCGCGTATTTTGTGAAGGAGGAGGGCATGAACTGCCCGTAGCCCATGGCGCCGGCGTAGGAGCCGCGCATCTCCAGCGGATTGTCGCCTTCCTTGCGCGCCTGCAGGAGGAATTGCTCAAGCTCGCCGCTGAAGAACTCGGCGCGGCGCGGGTAGGAGAAGGAGAGGGTGGCGAGCGCGTCGATGATCCGCGTCTTGCCCATCACGCGGCCCCAGCGGGTTTCCACGCCGATGATGCCGACGATGATTTCCGGCGGCACACCATAGGTGCGCGAGGCGCGTTGCAGATCGGCTTCGTACTGGTCCCAGAACTGCACGCCCTTCGCCACGTTGTCCGGCGTGAGGAATTTCTTCCGGTAACGCAGCCAGGCACCGTTCGGGCCGCTGGGCGGGGTGTAGGTCGGCGCCTGGCGGTCCATCAGGCGGATCACCCAGTCCAGCTCGCGGGTCTGGGCGAACAGGTCCTGCAGGTCCTGGCGGTTGAAGTTGTGCTGGCTCACCATGCGGTCGATGAAGCGCTGGGCGCTGGCGTTGCCGGCAAAGTCGCCGCGCAGCGGGGTGATCGGCTGCACGGAGCCGAACGCCGGGTGGGCGCTGGGCGTGATGAGCGTCGGTGTCTTCGGTTTCTGGGCCGGTTGCGGAGCGGGGGTGGGTTTGCTGCTGCACGCGGAGAGGAGGACAAGCAGAGGCAGGGCGAAAGCGATGCGGCGCATGGGAATCTTCTGGGGACAGGAAAACGTGCCGCTATGCTAGCGCAGTGCCGGCCGGGCACAAGCCGGGAGCGTATCGTAGAAGCCGCTGACTCTGTTGCAGGAAAAGTCCCGAGGGTGATTCCGAGATAGCATTTGAAGCTTTGCTACGTCTCGTTGCAGTGCCTCGATCAAGTCCCTTCAAAGGCGGTCACGAAGCGCTTTTCGCACTGAGCGCGTATGGCTATATCGGTATATTTTTTCGGTATAACCCGCCTCCCGGTTAGAGCCTTGCGCTGTGATAGAGTGCGCGCTCGTCTACGGCCCGCCGGCCGTCCATAAGCAATTCCGTGAGTAGCCATGGTCGACAAACTGACGCATCTGAAACAGCTGGAGGCCGAGAGCATCCACATCATCCGCGAGGTCGCCGCCGAGTTCGACAACCCGGTGATGCTGTACTCGATCGGCAAGGACAGCGCGGTGATGCTCCACCTCGCGCGCAAGGCTTTCTTCCCCGGCAAGCTGCCGTTCCCGGTGATGCATGTCGACACCCGCTGGAAATTCCAGGAGATGTACAAGTTCCGCACCAAGATGGTCGAGGAACTGGGCCTGGACCTGATCACCCACATCAACCCTGATGGCGTGGCGCAGGACATCAACCCCTTCACTCACGGTAGCGCCAAGCACACCGACATCATGAAGACCGAAGGCCTGAAACAGGCCCTCGACAAGCACGGCTTCGACGCCGCCTTCGGTGGCGCCCGCCGCGACGAAGAGAAGTCCCGCGCCAAGGAGCGCGTCTACTCCTTCCGTGACAGCAAGCACCGCTGGGACCCGAAGAATCAGCGTCCGGAGCTGTGGAACGTCTACAACGGCAAGGTGAAGAAGGGCGAGTCGATCCGCGTCTTCCCGCTGTCGAACTGGACCGAGCTGGACATCTGGCAATACATCTACCTGGAGCAGATCCCGATCGTGCCGCTGTACTTCGCCGCCGAGCGCGAAGTCATCGAGATGAACGGCTCGCTGATCATGATCGACGACGAGCGCATCCTCGAGCACCTCACGCCCGAGCAGAAGGCCAGCATCCAGAAGAAGATGGTGCGTTTCCGTACCCTGGGCTGCTACCCGCTGACCGGCGCGGTGGAGTCCACCGCTACCTCGCTGCCGGAAATCATCCAGGAAATGCTGCTGACGCGGACTTCCGAACGCCAGGGCCGGGTCATCGACCACGACGCCGCCGGCTCGATGGAAGAAAAGAAACGTCAGGGCTACTTCTAAGGTTCTCGCACCATGTCGCATCAATCCGATCTGATCAGCGAGGACATCCTCGCCTACCTGGCCCAGCACGAGCGCAAGGAACTGCTGCGCTTCCTCACCTGCGGCAACGTCGACGACGGCAAGAGCACCCTGATCGGGCGCCTGCTGCACGACTCCAAGATGATCTACGAGGACCACCTCGAGGCCATCACCCGCGACTCGAAGAAAGTCGGCACCACCGGCGAAGACGTCGACCTGGCGCTGCTGGTCGACGGCCTGCAGGCCGAGCGCGAGCAGGGCATCACCATCGACGTGGCTTACCGCTACTTCAGCACCGCCAAGCGCAAGTTCATCATCGCCGACACCCCCGGCCATGAGCAGTACACCCGCAACATGGCCACCGGCGCGTCCACCTGCGACCTGGCCATCATCCTGATCGACGCCCGCTACGGCGTGCAGACCCAGACCCGCCGGCACAGCTTCATCGCCTCGCTGCTGGGCATCAAGCACATCGTCGTCGCCATCAACAAGATGGACCTCAAGGGTTTCGACGAGGGCGTCTTCGAGCAGATCAAGGCCGACTACCTGCAGTTCGCCGACAAGATCCACCTCAAGACCAACTCCCTGCACTTCGTGCCCATGTCGGCCCTGAAGGGCGACAACGTGGTCAACAAGTCCGAGCGCTCGCCGTGGTACACCGGCCAGTCGCTGATGGAAATCCTCGAGACCGTCGAGGTCGCGGGCGACCGCAACCTCGACGACATGCGCTTCCCGGTGCAGTACGTCAACCGCCCGAACCTGAACTTCCGTGGTTTCGCCGGCACCCTGGCCAGCGGCGTCGTGCGCAAGGGCGACGAAGTCGTGGCCCTGCCGTCGGGCAAGGGCAGCAAGGTCAAGTCCATCGTCACCTACGAAGGCGAACTGGAGCAGGCCGGCCCGGGCCAGGCCATTACCCTGACCCTGGAAGACGAGATCGACGTCTCCCGCGGCGACATGCTGGTGCACGCCGACAATCGTCCGCAGGTAACCGATGGCTTCGACGCCATGCTGGTGTGGATGGCCGAAGAGCCGATGCTGCCGGGCAAGAAGTACGACATCAAGCGCGCCACCAGCTACGTGCCGGGCTCGATTCCGAGCATCACCCACAAGGTGGACGTGAACACCCTGGAAGAGGCGCCCGCCAGCGAACTCAAGCTCAATGAAATCGCCCGCGTGAAGGTCAGCCTGGATGCGCCGATCGCGCTGGATGGCTACGACCAGAACCGCACCACTGGCGCCTTCATCGTTATCGACCGCCTGACCAATGGCACTGTCGGTGCCGGCATGATCATCGCCGCCCCGCAATCGAGCCATGGCACCAGCACCCATCACGGTGCGAATGCCCACGTAGCTCGCGAGGAGCGTGCTGCCCGCTTCGGTCAGCAGCCGGCTACCGTGCTGTTCAGTGGCCTCTCCGGCGCTGGCAAGAGCACCCTGGCCTACGCGGTGGAGCGCAAGCTGTTCGACATGGGCCGCGCGGTCTATGTGCTGGACGGCCAGAACCTGCGTCATGACCTGAACAAGGGCCTGCCGCAGGATCGCGCCGGCCGCACCGAGAACTGGCTGCGCACCGCGCATGTCGCCAAGCAGTTCAATGAAGCCGGCCTGATCAGCCTGTGCGCCTTCGTCGCCCCGAGCGCCGAAGGCCGCGAGCGCGCCAAGTCGCTGATCGGCGCCGAACGCCTGATCACCGTCTACGTCCAGGCTTCCCCGCAGGTCTGCCGCGAGCGTGACCCACAGGGCCTGTACGCCGCCGGCCAGGACAACATCCCGGGCGAGTCCTTCCCCTTCGACGTGCCGCTGGATGCCGACCTGGTGATCGACACCCAGAGCCAGTCGGTGGAAGAGGGCGTCAAGGCCGTCCTCGACCTGCTCCGCCAGCGCGGCGCGATCTGATCGCCCAGCGCTGACGAAAAAGCCCCGCACTTGCGGGGCTTTTTCTTGCTGCGGAGGTTCAAGCTCTCGTAGGAGCGGACTCCGTCCGCGATTAATCACAGCCACACAGAATTCCAGAAGGGATAATCACCTACGCGCGTCACTAGTCCGGCTCGTATTGGATTGGCAATTATGTACCGTGCTGTTGGTAGCAATTCGTCTTCGCTGCGCAAGGCGTGATCGTGGAATGCTGATGCCCAGATTGCCCCGCTTCTGCCGTACAACCTATTGAGGTGGCGCGAGCTGACCGCCTTCAAGCGTCCAACGCTGGTTTCCAGCCTTTCGCCGCTACCCAGTTGCAGTAGCCAATGCGCATGGTCCGGCATCAGCACCCAGGCCAGCAGACAGTTATTTCCAAGGGTCAGATTCATTTCAAAACATCGAGCGATAGCGCACGCCAAATGGAAGTTCGAAAACAAGGTGGTCCTGTTCTGCGTTGTGGCAGTCAGCAAGTAGATTTCGCCTGCAATCGAATTCCTGCCTTTGCGTAGGGCCTTGTGGCCTGCCTGCCAGGTAGTTCTCTCTCGTTTCATGTGTCATCACTCCTGCGGAGTGATGACTATCGCGGACGGAGTCCGCTCCTACGAAGAGCCCTGCGTCCGGTGCGTGCGTGGGCAGGTTCGTAATCGCTGCGCATGAAAAAGCCCCGCCGAGGCGGGGCTTTTTCATGGTGCGGAGACCTCAGTACTTGCTCTTCAGCCCGTACGTCTCATCCAGCGTGCCCGGCCCTTCGCTGGGCTTGGGCGCGTAGTCCTTCGGTACTTCGTTGTTCGCCGGCGGGGTCAGGCGCTCGCGGCGTTCGGGGTATTCGTCGGCGTGCAGGGCGGCCAGCAGGCGCTGCTTGGTCTGTTCGTCCAGGGCCAGGCGCTCGGCGCCTTCGGACAGGTGTTCCTGCACATCCTGATAGCTCTGGGTGAGCTTCTTCATCAGGCTGGCGGAGGTGCTGAAGTGGGTCACCACTTCGCGCTGGTAGCTATCGAAACGATCCTGCATGTCGTCCACCTGACGCTGCAGCTTGTTCGGCGCGGCGTTGGGCAGAAGGCGGGCGATCAGAAAGCCGATGCCGGCCCCGACGATCAGGGCGAGAAGCGGCAGCAACCAGGTGGTGAGGGACTGTTCCACGCGAATCCTTCCTCTATAGACGGCTTTGCTTTACGTTAGCGGCTTGCACCTGTGCTTGTATACCGTGGCGAACGCTTCGCCGCCTGCGCAGGTATTGAGCTAGACGAGACGACCCGCCACGGGGTCACGGAGCTGTTGTTTGACCACCCGCGAAATCCCCCTGTTCCTCGACGGCCCCGAAGGCCAGCTGGAAGCCCTGCATCTCGCCACACCCGACGCCAAGGGCGTCGCGCTGATCTGCCATCCGCACCCGCTGTTCGCCGGCACCATGCAGAACAAGGTGGTCGCCACTCTGCAACGCGCCGCACGGGATGCAGGATACGCCACCCTGCGTTTCAATTTTCGTGGCGTGGGTCAGAGCGCCGGCAGTTATGCCGAAGGTCGCGGTGAGATCGACGACGCGCTGGCCGCTGCGCGCTGGCTCGCCGAGCAGTATCCGGGGTTGCCGCTGACGCTGATGGGCTTTTCCTTTGGCTCCTGCGTGGCCGGCAATGCCGCCGAGCGTATGGAAGAGGAGGGCGCCGAGCTGGCGCAACTGTTCATGCTGGCGCCGCCGGTGGAGCGCTTCGACGTCGACCTGCCCCAGCGCTGCCCGCTGACCGTGATCCAGCCGGAAGCCGACGAAGTGGTCATTCCCGAGCGCGTGTACGCCTGGAGCGCCGAGCTGAGCAAACCCCACGAACTGATCCGCATTCCCGAGTGCAGCCATTTCTTCCACGGCAAGCTGATCGAGCTCAAGGACCTGATACAGGCCCGGCTCGCCTAGGCCGCCGAGCCGCGTTACCATCCGGCCCGCCATTTCATTTGTGTTGATTCCTGGATTCCCATGACGACCCGTATCCTGACCGGCATCACCACCACCGGTACTCCGCACCTGGGCAACTACGCCGGCGCCATTCGCCCGGCCATCGTTGCCAGCCGCGATCCGCAGGCAGATTCCTTCTATTTCCTGGCCGACTACCACGCGCTGATCAAGTGCGACGACCCGGCGCGCATCCAGCGTTCGCGCCTGGAAATCGCCGCCACCTGGCTGGCCTGCGGCCTGGATGCTGACAAGGCGACCTTCTATCGCCAGTCCGATATTCCGGAAATCCCCGAACTGACCTGGCTGCTCACCTGCGTCAGCGCCAAGGGTCTGCTCAATCGCGCACACGCCTACAAGGCCTCGGTGGACAAGAACGTCGAGGCCGGCGAAGACCCGGACGCTGGCGTTACCATGGGCCTGTACAGCTACCCGGTGCTGATGGCCGCGGACATCCTGATGTTCAACGCGCACAAGGTGCCGGTGGGCCGCGACCAGATCCAGCACGTGGAGATGGCCCGCGACATCGGCCAGCGCTTCAACCACCTGTTCGGCAACGGCAAGGAGCTGTTCACCCTGCCCGAGGTGGTGATCGAGGAAGACGTGGCGACCCTGCCGGGCCTGGACGGTCGCAAGATGTCCAAGAGCTACGACAACACCATCCCGCTGTTCGGCAGCGCCAAGCAGCTCAAGGACGCCGTCGCGCGCATCGTCACCGACTCCCGCGCGCCGGGCGAGCCGAAGGACCCGGACAACTCGCACCTGTTCACCCTGTACCAGGCGTTCTCCACCCGCGAGCAGGAGGCCGCCTTCCGCGCCGAGCTGCTCGGCGGCCTGGCCTGGGGCGAAGCCAAGCAGCGCCTGTTCGAACTGCTCGACAACGAGCTGGGCGAGGCGCGCGAGCGCTACCACGCACTGATCACCCGCCCGGCCGATCTGGAGGACATCCTCCTCGCCGGCGCCGCCAAGGCCCGTCGCATTGCTACTCCGTTCCTCGGCGAGCTGCGCGAGGCCGTCGGCCTGCGCTCGTTCCGCGAGCAGGTGCAAGTGGCCAGCGAGGGCAAGAAGAAGGCCGCCAAGGCCGCGCGTTTCGTCAGTTTCCGCGAGGACGACGGCTTCCGCTTCCGCCTGCTGGATGCCGCTGGCGAGCAACTGCTGCTGTCCATCGCCTTCGCTGACGGCAAGGCCGCCGGCCAGGTGACCAAGCGTCTGCAATCCGAGGAGCTGGACCTGCGCGCCGAGCTGAACGCCTTCAGCGTGCGCGTGGATGGCGAGGCCGTGGCGTACAGCCCGGAATTCTCCACCGACGCGGAGCGTGACGCTGCCATGCAGCGTCTGCGCGAGGCCCTCGCTCCGCAGGAGTGAGGGTTGGCAGGCCGGTCCGACTACCGGCCAATTGCCAAGCAACGGGGGCGCGGCTAAAGTGTGCGCCCCCGTTTTCGTTGCCTTGCTACCGATCATGACGCCTCTTCAGCGCTACCAGGAAGACCTCAAACGCCCCGATTTCTTCCACGACGCCGCCCAAGCGAACGCCGTGAAGCACCTGCAACGCCTCTACGACGACCTGGTCGCTGCCGACAAGGGCAAGACCGGCCTGTTCGGCAAGCTGCTGGGCAAGAAGTCCCAGGAGCCGGTGAAGGGCCTATACTTCTGGGGCGGCGTCGGCCGCGGCAAGACCTACCTGGTGGATACCTTCTTCGAAGCGCTGCCCTTCAAGCAGAAGATGCGCACGCACTTCCACCGCTTCATGAAGCGCGTCCACGAGGAAATGAAGACCCTCAAGGGCGAGAAGAACCCGCTGACCATCATCGGCAAGCGTTTCGCCGACGAGGCCCGGGTGATCTGCTTCGACGAATTCTTCGTCTCCGACATCACCGACGCGATGATCCTCGCGACCCTGCTGGAAGAGCTGTTCAAGAACGGCGTCAGCCTGGTGGCGACCTCCAACATCGTGCCGGACGGCCTGTACAAGGACGGCCTGCAGCGCGCGCGCTTCCTGCCGGCGATCGCCCTGGTCAAGCAGTACACCGAGGTGGTCAACGTCGACAGCGGCGTGGACTACCGCCTGCGCGCCCTGGAACAGGCCGAGCTTTACCACTGGCCACTGTCCGAGCAGGCCGAACAGGCCATGACCCGGGACTTCAAGGCGCTGACCCCGGAGTGCGCCGCGGCTACCCGCGACGACGCGCTGATGATCGAGAATCGCGAGATCCGTGCCCGCATCACCTGCGACGACGTGGCCTGGTTCGAATTCCGCGAGCTGTGCGACGGCCCGCGCAGCCAGAACGACTACATCGAACTGGCGAAGATCTTCCACGCCATCCTGATCTCCAACGTCGAGCAGATGAACGTGGCCAAGGACGACATGGCCCGCCGCTTCATCAACCTGGTGGACGAGTTCTACGACCGCAACGTCAAGCTGATCCTCTCCGCCGAGGTCGAACTCAAGGACCTTTATACCGGTGGCCGCCTGGAGTTCGAATTCCAGCGCACCCTGAGCCGCCTGCTGGAAATGCAGTCCCACGAGTACCTGAGCCGCCCGCACCGTCCCTGATGGTCTGGTGAATGAAAAAGGCTGCCCTTGGGCAGCCTTTTTCGTTTGGGCTCTTCGTAGGAGCGAGCTTGCTCGCGAACATTTCACCGGCGACTCAGGGGCTGGGCGGTTCGCGAGCAAGCTCGCTCCTACATGAAGGCGGTTCGGTGGGCCCTTAAGGATCAGCGCTGCGCCATCTCCTGCTGCGCCTTCTTCAGCAATTGCTGGGCATGGGCGACTTCCAGCGCCTCCATGGCATTGATCGGCTTGATCGCCACGGCTTTCTTCAACTGCTCCAACGCCTTCTGCTCTTCGTCCTCGCCGTATACATAGTTCAGCGCGTTGGCGTATTCATAGTGGCCAATGGGCAGGTCATCCGCTGCGCGGAAGGAGCGGGCGAAGTACTGTTCCATCTTGTCCGCGCTGACCCCGTAGGTCATCTTGCCTACCAGCTTGCCGACCTTGCGGATCACGCCGGCCTCATAGCCGCCGTAGAGCGCCAGGGCGAACGGCTGGTTCGGCTGCTGGGCCAGCAGGGCGTCCAGCTCCTTGGGGATATCGCTGGTGTAGCCGCGCTTGAGCACCACCGGCACCGGCAGGTCCTCGGCCAGGCGGGCCTTGGCGTAGGCGCGGCCAAACTGGGCAATGGGGTCGGCGTTGAGCAGCGGGCCGGCCTCGTCGGTGTAGCTGATCACTTCCTCCAGCAGGCGCTGCTTCTCGTCCTGGTTCGGCGCCAGGAACATGGCGTAGAGCACCTGGGCGAACATGCCCGGCACCTGTCCGCCGACGCCCAGCGCCAGGCCGTCCTTTCTGGCCTGGGCGAAGTCGCCGCGGAACACCTTGCGCCACACGTCCTGCAGTTTCTCGGCGTAGACCTGTGCTTCCTCCGGCTTGCCGCTGAAACCGCTGCCGGCGGTGACGGTCTTCTCCAGGGCGTCGGGATGCTTCGTGGCCATGCTCACCACCCAGTCCGCATCGGGGAAGGGGTAGTTGGCGCCGAAGCCACGGGTCAGGCGCGGCCAGGCTTCACGCAGCTTGTCGCCGCTGTAGTCGAAGGCGCTCTGGTCGTGGGGGAAGGGTTTCCAGGTGTCGTCCGCCACAGCGTTCAGGCTGAAGACGGCCAGCAAGGCAAGCAGAAAGCGGCGCATGGCGATATCCCGTTGGGTTCTTGTTGTCGGTCTGCTCTTGAGAGAGCCAACTGATCATAGGGCGCACTCCGGGCCCGCGAACCCATCCTAGGGATGGCCTGTTTCAGGCTTCCTTCTGTTCGTATTGGCGCCGGTAATGATTCGGTGACAGCCCAGTGTGCTGTCTGAACAGGCGTGCGAAGAAGCTGGCGTCGTCGTAGCCGACTTCGTAGCTGATGGTCTTGATGCTCTTGCGGCTGGTCGACAGCAGGTTGCGGGCGGTCTCGATGCGCAAGCGCTGCAGGTAGTGCAGCGGCTTGTCGCCGGTGGCCGCCTGGAAGCGCCGCATGAAGTTGCGGATGCTCATGCCGTGCTCGCGGGCCACGTCCTCGAAGCGGAACTTGTCGCAGAAGTGTTCTTCCAGCCAGTGCTGGATCTGCAGGATCGCCGGGTCGTGGTGCAGCTTCTGGCCGCCGAAGCCCAGTCGGCCCGGCGTGTAAGTGCGCTGTACTTCGTAGAGGATGTCGCGGGCCACGCCTTGGGCCACGGCGGCGCCGCAGAAGTGCTCGATCAGGTAGATGTACAGGTCGCGCACCGAGGTCAGGCCGCTGGCGCTGTAGATGTTGTCGGCGTCGGCGATGTGCTTGTCCTGGTTGAGCAGCACCCTGGGGTAGCGCTCGGCGAATTCGCGGAAGAAGCGCCAGTAGGTGGTCGCTTCCTTGCCATCCAGCAGGCCGGCCTCGGCCAGCCAGAACACTCCCGAAACCTCGCCGCACAGCACGCAGCCGGCGGCATGGCGTTCGCGCAGCCAGGGCATCACCTGCGGGTAGAGGGTCAGCAGTTCGTCGAAGTTGCCCCAGAAGGCGGGGAGGATGACCAGCTCCGGCTCGTCCAGGGCGCCGTGCACCGGCAGGAGGTCGCCGCTGAAGGTCATGACCGGATGGCCGTCGGGGCTGACGATGCGGGTCTCGAAGCTGGGCTGCAGGCCGAGGCCTTGCTGGCGGCCATGGCGCAGGGCGGCCATGTGGAAGAAGTCCTTGGCCTGCATCAGGGTGGAGCCGAACACGCCATGGGTGGCGAGGATGCTGACGCGGCGCAGCACACGGGGAGCTGGATTGGGCATCGGTTCTTGTACTTCTTATGGATGTCTTTGCATGACGCTAAAGCGGTCATGATGCGGCTGGATCGTCTTATTTTTTGGCGAAAGTGTCCAGTGCAGAGCGGTTCGCGCTGGCCTACAGTCGGCCTTCCAATAATTCCTACAGCCGATCCGCAGGTGCAGCGCATGATTCCCAGAACCCTGTTCAGTTCCGACCACGAGCTGTTCCGCGACAGCGTCCGCAAGTTCCTCGAACAGGAGGCAGTGCCCTTCCACGCCCAGTGGGAAAAGGACGGTCACATCGACCGCCAGCTGTGGAATAAGGCCGGGGAGGCCGGGATGCTCTGCTCGCACCTGCCCGAGGCCTACGGCGGCATGGCCGCGGACTTCCTCTACAGCGCCGTGGTGATCGAGGAGATCGGTCGCCTGGGCCTCACCGGCATCGGCTTCTCGTTGCACTCGGACATCGTCGCGCCCTACATCCTTCATTACGGCAGCGAAGAACTGAAGCAGCGCTACCTGCCCAGGCTGGTTTCCGGCGAGATGGTCTCGGCCATCGCCATGACCGAGCCGGGCGCCGGTTCCGACCTGCAGGGCGTGAAGACCACCGCGGTGCTGGATGGTGATGAGTACGTGATCAACGGTTCGAAGACTTTCATCACCAACGGCTGGCTGGCCGACCTGGTGATAGTGGTTGCCAAGACCGACCCCAAGGCCGGCGCCAAGGGCACCAGCCTGTTCCTGGTCGAGGCGGGCACGCCGGGCTTCACCAAGGGCAAGCGCCTGGAAAAGGTCGGCATGAAGGCCCAGGACACCTCCGAGCTGTTCTTCCAGGATGTGCGCATCCCCAAGGAAAACCTGCTGGGCAAGGACGGGCAGGGCTTCATCTACCTGATGCAGGAGTTGCCCCAGGAACGCCTGACCGTGGCGCTCGGTGCACTGGCCTCGGCCGAGGCGGCGCTGAAATGGACGCTGGACTACACCCGCGACCGCAAGGCCTTCGGAAAATCCATCGCGGACTTCCAGAACACGCGCTTCAAGCTCGCGGAAATGGCCACCGAGATCCAGGTCGGCCGCGTCTTCGTCGACCGCTGCCTGGAGCAGCACCTGGAAGGCAAGCTGGACGTGCCCACCGCAGCAATGGCCAAGTACTGGACCACCGACCTGCAGTGCAAGGTGCTCGATGAGTGCGTGCAGCTGCACGGCGGCTACGGCTTCATGTGGGAGTACCCGATCGCCCGCGCCTGGGCCGATGCGCGGGTGCAGCGCATCTACGCGGGTACCAACGAGATCATGAAGGAAATCATCGCCCGCGCGCTGTAATCGGCGGGTTCCTGTAGGAGCGAGCTTGCTCGCGAACATTTCGCTGGCAACTGCTGTGTCGGGTGGTTCGCGAGCAAGCTCGCTCCTACAAGAGCATACGCCTCAGGGCGCCGGGTTCGGCTGGTCCTTGTGGATCGCCTCGATGCCGGCCAGCACCTCGTCGGAAAGCTTCAGCGCGAAACTGCCGAGGTTGGCTTCCAGTTGTTCGAGGGTGGTCGCGCCGATGATGTTGCTGACCACGAACGGGCGGCTGGTGACGAAGGCCAGGGCCATCTGCGCCGGGTCCAGGCCGTGCTCACGGGCGAGGGTCACGTAGCGGTCGCAGGCGCTGGCGGTCTGCGGGTTGGTGTAGCGGGTGAAGCGGCTGAACAGGGTGATCCGCGCATTGGCCGGGCGCGCGCCGCCGAAGTACTTGCCCGAGAGCATACCGAAGGCCATGGGCGAGTAAGCCAGCAGGCCGATCTGCTCGCGAATGGCGATTTCCGCGAGGCCGACCTCGAAGCTGCGGTTGAGCAGGTTGTAGGGGTTCTGGATCGACACCGCGCGCGGCCAGCCGCGCTCCTGGGCGATCTGCAGGAAGCGCATGGTGCCCCAGGGCGTCTCGTTGGACAGGCCGATGTGGCGGATCTTGCCGGCGCGAACCTGCTCGTCGAGTGCCTCGAGGGTGTCTTCCAGCGGCGTGAAGCTTTCTTCCTTGTGCTGGTAGCCCAGTTGGCCGAAGAAGTTGGTGCTGCGCTCGGGCCAGTGCAGCTGGTAGAGGTCGATCCAGTCGGTCTGCAGGCGCTTGAGGCTGCCGTCCAGCGCCGCGACGATGTTCCTGCGGTCGAGCTTCGGCTGGCCGTCGCGGATGTGGCTGATGGAGTTGCCGGGGCCGGCGATCTTGCTGGCGAGCACCCAGTCGGCACGATCACCGCGCCGGGCGAACCAGTTGCCGATGATCTGCTCGGTGCGGGTGTAGGTTTCCGCACGCGGCGGCACCGGGTACATCTCGGCGGTATCGATGAAATTCAGACCGGCGGCCTTGGCCCGCTCGATCTGGGCGAAAGCCTCGTCCTGGGTGTTCTGCTCGCCCCAGGTCATGGTCCCCAGGCACAGGGCGCTGACTTTCAGTTCGGTGCGGCCGAGCGGGCGGTACTCCATGCAGGTCTCCTCATGAAAACAAGTGCGTCATACAGTTGAAAATTCTGCCGGAATCTGCATAATTCCGCAGCCTTTCATCGGTGGGGGATGCCAAGCCTGCCGATCGATACATCTAGTCGTTACGGACGCACACCGACCCGAGCCCCAATTCGTGTCTGTCTTCGGCTGTCCTTGACTTGTCAAGGCAACCACTGTCCAGTAAGATTCGCCGTCTTATTTTCAGGCGGCCCCTGAGGCTATAACGAATGAAAACTTATACCGCGAAACCAGAAACTGTTAAGCGCGACTGGTTCGTCGTCGACGCTGCTGGCCTGACCCTGGGTCGTCTGGCTACCGAAATTGCTACCCGCCTGCGCGGCAAGCACAAGCCGGAATACACCCCGCACGTTGACACCGGCGACTACATCGTCGTCATCAACGCCGAGCAGGTTCGTGTCACTGGCGCCAAAGCTACCGACAAGATGTACTACCATCACTCGGGCTTCCCGGGCGGTATCAAGTCGATCAACTTCGAGAAGCTGATCGCCAAGGCTCCTGAGCGCGTTATCGAGACTGCCGTCAAAGGCATGCTGCCGAAGAACCCGCTGGGCCGCGACATGTACCGCAAGCTGAAAGTGTACAAGGGTGCCAACCACCCGCACACCGCTCAGCAGCCTCAAGAACTGAAGATTTAACGGGATAGCTCATTATGTCGGCGACTCAAAATTACGGCACTGGCCGTCGTAAGACCGCTACCGCTCGCGTCTTCCTGCGTCCGGGCACTGGCAAGATCTCCATCAACAACCGCTCCATCGAGCAGTTCTTCGGTCGTGAGACCGCTCGCATGGTTGTCCGTCAGCCGCTCGAGCTGACCGAGAACACCGAGAAGTTCGATATCTACGTCACCGTCGTTGGCGGTGGTGTAAGCGGCCAGGCCGGTGCGATCCGTCACGGTATCACCCGCGCCCTGATCGAGTACGACGAGACCCTGCGCAGCCCGCTGCGTAAAGCCGGCTACGTCACTCGCGACGCTCGCGAAGTTGAACGTAAGAAAGTCGGTCTGCGTAAAGCGCGTAAGCGTCCGCAGTACTCCAAGCGTTAATACGACGCTTCGAAAAAAACGCCCAGATCCTTTGGACTGGGCGTTTTTTTATGTCTTCAATAAGTTCGTGCGGCAAGGTGTCGCATCCGCGCAAGCCGCGCGGCGCAAGGGTTTCGGGGGTTGCGTAACAGGCTATTACCTTGTCATCACAAGGGCTTTTCTTTACCATTTGGCGAATTTTTTGCGCGGCTCGAATTTTTACTTAAAAGCCTGATTTGAACAGGCTTGAAGCTGATGGGAGACGACTGAATGAGTAATGACGGCGTGAATGCAGGCCGGCGTCGCTTCCTTGTCGCGGCCACTTCGGTGGTCGGTGCGGCAGGAGCGGTCGGAGCTGCGGTCCCGTTCGTGGGGTCATGGTTCCCCAGTGCCAAGGCGAAGGCCGCTGGCGCGCCGGTGAAGGTCAACGTAGGGAAGATCGAGCCGGGCCAGCAGGTCATCGCCGAATGGCGTGGCAAGCCGGTATTCCTGGTGCATCGCACCAAGGAGATGCTCGACGCGCTGCCGACCCTGGATGGGCAACTGGCTGACCCCGAGTCGAAGGCTTCGGACCAGCCTGCCTACGTCGATCCCAAGGTGCGCTCGATCAAGCCTGAACTGGCCGTGATCGTCGGTATCTGCACCCACCTGGGCTGCTCGCCGACCTTCCGCCCGGAAGTCGCTCCCGCAGACCTCGGTCCGGATTGGAAAGGTGGTTACTTCTGCCCGTGCCACGGCTCCCATTACGACCTCGCCGGCCGCGTTTACAAGGGACAGCCCGCGCCCCTGAACCTGCCGATTCCGCCCTATTCGCTTGATGGTGACGAGCTGACCATCGGTGTGGACCAGGAGAAAGCCTGATGAACAAGTTCATGGCTTGGGTCGATGCCCGCTTCCCCGCGACCAAGATGTGGGAAGACCATCTGAGCAAGTATTACGCCCCGAAGAACTTCAACTTCTGGTACTTCTTCGGCTCCCTCGCGCTGCTCGTCCTGGTCAACCAGATCCTCACCGGTATCTGGCTGACCATGAGCTTCACCCCGTCGGCGGAAGAGGCTTTCGCTTCCGTCGAGTACATCATGCGCGATGTGGATTACGGCTGGATTATCCGCTACATGCACTCCACCGGTGCATCGGCGTTCTTCGTGGTCGTCTACCTGCACATGTTCCGTGGCCTGCTGTACGGTTCGTACCAGAAGCCCCGCGAGCTGGTGTGGATCTTCGGCATGCTGATCTACCTCGCCCTGATGGCCGAGGCCTTCATGGGCTACCTGCTGCCCTGGGGCCAGATGTCCTACTGGGGCGCCCAGGTGATCATCTCGCTGTTCGGCGCCATTCCGGTCGTCGGTGAAGACCTGGCCCAGTGGATCCGCGGTGACTTCCTGATCTCCGGCATCACCCTGAACCGCTTCTTCGCCCTGCACGTGATCGCGCTGCCGATCGTCCTGCTCGGCCTGGTCGTGCTGCACATCCTGGCGCTGCACGAAGTCGGCTCGAACAACCCCGATGGCGTGGACATCAAGAAGAAGAAGGACGAGAACGGCATCCCGCTGGATGGCATCCCGTTCCACCCCTACTACACCGTGAAGGACATCGTCGGTGTCGTGGTCTTCCTGTTCGTCTTCTGCACCGTGATCTTCTTCTTCCCGGAAATGGGCGGGTTCTTCCTCGAGAAGCCCAACTTCGAGATGGCGAACCAGTTCAAGACTCCCGAGCACATCGCTCCGGTCTGGTACTTCACCCCGTTCTACGCGATCCTGCGCGCCGTTCCGGACAAGCTGATGGGCGTCATCGCAATGGGCGCTGCTATCGCCGTGCTGTTCGTGCTGCCGTGGCTGGACCGTAGCCCGGTTCGCTCGATCCGCTACAAGGGCTGGCTGAGCAAGATCTGGCTGGTGATCTTCGCGGTTTCCTTCGTGATCCTCGGCTACTACGGCTCGCAAGCGCCGTCGCCGCTGGGCACCACGCTGTCCCGCCTGTGCACCATTCTGTATTTCGCCTTCTTCATCCTGATGCCGTTCTACACCCGGATGGAGAAAACCAAACCGGTTCCGGAAAGGGTGACTGGCTGATGAAAAAGCAATTCGCTGCATTTGTTCTGGCTCTGCTGCCTGTCTTCGGCTTCGCCGCCGAAGGCCATGGCCCGGCTCTGGATCGCGTCGATATCGACCTGACCGACAAGGCCGCCATGCAGGATGGCGCGCGTACCTTCGCCAACTACTGCATGGGCTGCCACAGCGCCAAGTTCCAGCGTTATGAGCGTGTCGGTCGTGATCTGGGCATTCCGGAAGAGCTGATGATGAGCCATCTGGTGTTCACCGGCGCGAAGATCGGTGACCACATGGACATCGGCATGAAGCCGGCCGACGCCAAGGTCTGGTTCGGCGCCGCGCCGCCGGATCTGACCCTGGTAGCCCGTGTCCGTGGCGCCGACTGGCTGTACACTTACCTGCGTTCGTTCTACGAAGATCCCAAACGTCCGTGGGGCGTGAACAACAAGGTCTTCCCGAACGTCGGCATGCCGAACGTGCTGGTCAGCCTGCAAGGTCGCCAGGTCATCGGTTGCAAGCAGGTTCAGGTCGTCGAGGATGGCAAGAAGCAGTACGATCCTCTGACCGGTACCCCGCTGACCCACGAGGCCTGCGACCAGCTGACCATCGTGCCGAAATCCGGCCAGCTGACCGAAGCCCAGTTCGACGAGAAGGTGAAGAACCTGGTGACCTTCCTGGCTTATTCGGCTGACCCGAACAAGCTGGACTCTCACCGCATCGGCACCTACGTCCTGCTGTTCCTGGCCTTCTTCTTCGTATTCGCCTACCTGCTCAAGCGTGAATACTGGAAGGACGTGCACTAAGCACCACCAGTCGTAGTAACAAGCGCGCGCCCTACGGGGCGCGCGTGCGTTTTTCTACCTCCCACAAGAAATCCTGCGAGGAGGCGCGCGGCATGGCCGCAATCAACAAGCTCACCTGCTTCTCCGACCCTGCCTGCCACTACAGCCATCGCGTGCGCCTGGTGCTGGCCGAGAAGAGCGTCGTTGCCGACATCATCGACGTACCCGCCGGCAACATCCCGGCCAAACTCGCCGAAGTGAATCCCTATGGCAGCCTGCCGACCCTGGTGGATCGCGATCTCGCGCTCTACGAGTCGACAGTGGTCATGGAGTACCTCGACGAGCGTTATCCGCACCCGCCGCTGCTTCCGGTCTATCCGGTAGCCCGGGCCAACAGCCGGCTGCTGATGCACCGTATCCAGCGCGACTGGTGCAGCCTGGTGGATCGCATCCTCGATACCCGCCGCAAGGACGCCGAACGAGCCTTGGCGCGCAAGGAGTTGCGTGAGAGCCTGACCGGCGTGTCGCCGCTGTTCGCTGACAAGGCGTTCTTCCTCAGCGACGAGCTGAGCCTGGTGGATTGCTGCCTGCTGCCGATCCTCTGGCGCCTGCCGATCCTGGGTATCGAGCTGCCGCGGCCGGCGAAGCCTCTGCTGGATTACATGGAGCGACAGTTTGCACGGGAAACTTTCCGTGCGAGCCTGTCCTCTATCGAACGTGATATGCGCTAAGGAGCCTGCTGATGAACTCCAGTCGTCCCTACCTCGTGCGAGCCCTCTATGAGTGGATCGTCGACAACGGCTGCACCCCGCATATCCTGGTGAATTCCGAGTACCCGGGTGTGCGGGTGCCGCCGGGTTATGCCAGCGACGGCCAGATCGTGCTCAACGTCTCGCCGACCGCGGTGCGTCACCTGCAGATGGATAACGAGGCGGTCAGCTTCGAAGGACGTTTCGGTGGCGTTGCCCAGAGCCTGTACATCCCGTCCCAGGCCGTGATGGCCATCTATGCGCGGGAGAACGGCCAGGGCATGGTCTTCGACCTGGAACCGCCAGTACCCACCGACGACGAGGAATTACCGGATGACGGCCCCTCCGACGAGCCGCCGCGCCCCAGTGGCCGACCGAGTCTCAAGGTGGTGAAGTAATAAAAAAGGCGACCCGAGGGTCGCCTTTTTCATGCCTGCGATCGAGTGCTCAGTCGATGTACTCGAACAGGCGGACGATCTTCTGCACGCCGTCCACGCCCTGGACCACCTGGGTAGCCAGGTCGCCTTCCTTGCGGGTAACCAGGCCGAGCATGTAGACGATGCCGTTCTCGGTCAGGACCTTGATGCGGGTTGACGGGACATTCGCATCAGCGAGCATCTGGCTCTTGATCTTGGTCGTCAGCCAGGTGTCGTTGCTGCGGGCGGCCAGGGAGGAGGGCTGCAGGATCTGCAGCTCGTTGTGCACGGTCTTGACCTTCTGCACCTCCTTGGCGGCCTGCTCGGCCTTGTTCTTCAGGTCGGCACGCGGGGTCTGGCCGGCCAGCAGTACCACGCCGTTGTAGCTGATCACCACGACGTGGGAGTTGCGGTCGAGGTCCGGATCGGCCTTGGCGACGTTCACTGCCACCTTGGTTTCGATCAGCGAGTCGTCGATCTTGCTGCCAAGGGTGCGGGTGCCCTTGTCATCGTCGATCGGCTTGTCGCGGGTGGCGCTGACGAAGCTGCTGCAGCCACCCAGTGCCATGGTCACGGCCAGTGCGGCTGCGATCAGAGGGGTACGGGTCATTCTTCACTCCCGAACAGTTGACGGTCGATGAGGTCGCACAGGCAATGGATGACCAGCAGGTGGACTTCCTGGATGCGTGCGGTGACCTTGGCCGGGACGCGGATCTCCACGTCTTCGGGCAGCAGCAACGATGCCATGTTGCCACCGTCGCGGCCGGTCAGAGCTACGACAACCATTTCGCGATCATGTGCGGCCTGGATCGCCTGAATGACGTTCGCCGAGTTGCCGCTGGTGGAGATCGCCAGCAGCACGTCACCCGGTTGGCCCAGGGCGCGGATCTGCTTGGAGAAGACCTCGTTGTAGCTGTAGTCGTTGGCGATCGAGGTGATGGTCGAGCTATCGGTGGTCAGGGCCACCGCCGGCAGGCTCGGGCGCTCGCGTTCGAAGCGGTTCAGCAGTTCGGAGGAGAAATGCTGTGCATCGCCGGCGGAGCCGCCATTGCCGCAGGAGAGGATCTTGCCCTCGTTCAGCAGGGCATTGACCATGACCATGCTGGCCTGCTCGATATGCGGGATGAGCACCTCGGTAGCCTGTTGCTTGGTCTCGATGCTGGCATGGAAGAGCTGGCGGATACGGGATTGCATGTCCATCAGGTGTGACCTTTCGTCGGGCGTCTGATCAGGTGTCAAAGGCGTTGGGAATCCAGTTCAAATGCCCTGCGGAGCCTGGGCCGCGCGCGTCGATGGCGACGATGTCGAACCGGCAGGGGTGACTGCTCCAGCAGGCGTTCTGTTGCAGGAAGAGTTCGGCGGAGATGGCCAGGCGCTCACGCTTGCGCCAATCCACGCTCTCCAGCGCTCCTCCCCAGGCGGAATGCCGGCGGGAGCGAACTTCGACGAATACTACTGTATCGCCGTCCAGCATGACCAGATCAAGCTCGCCGCGGCGGCAGTTCCAGTTCTGCGCCAGGAGGCGCAATCCATGCTGTTGCAGATGGGCCAGGGCGGCGGCTTCGGCCTGCCGCCCGGCCTTCTGGGTAGGGCTGTTGCCGATCAAATACCGCTGTTCTCCAACGGCTGGACCTGGCCATTCTTGAACTCTGCCCAGGGCAGGCGGCGCTCGACGCGCTGCCCGGCGCTGACGCTCAGGGTGCCGGTCAGGCCATCGACCTGCATGCTCGGCACGGCCTTGAGTTCCGGCAGGCGCGGGGCCAGCTGATAGGCGTCGGCGCCCATGGCGTACAGGCGGCCGAGGCTGCCGTTGGCGGCCGGCCATTGAGCGGCGACCTGCTGGCGCAGGGCGTTGTTCGGGTTCAGCAGCCAAGGCGTCTCGCAGAAGCGGATGCCGTTCAGGTCCTGGTCCTGCGCCGGATTGTTCACCCCGGTGTACAGGTTGGAGGTGGCATAGACCGGCAGGTCGCCGGCGTACTGGAAGGCCAGGGTCGGCTTGATCTGGCGGGCCTGCTGCGGGGTGGCGGCGAGGAAGATGAAGTCGATGTCCTGGCGGCGCGACGGCTGGGTATCGACGCTGCTGTCGAGCACGCCCTGCAGGCGCTTGGCGCGGCCTTCGCTCTGGCGCAGTTGCAGCAGGTCGGCGATCTGGCGGGCCAGCTCCACCGGCTGGTCGACGTGCTCGGCGGCGATCA
This sequence comes from Pseudomonas sp. Pseusp97, assembly GCF_047304025.1. Taxonomy (NCBI): domain Bacteria; kingdom Pseudomonadati; phylum Pseudomonadota; class Gammaproteobacteria; order Pseudomonadales; family Pseudomonadaceae; genus Pseudomonas; species Pseudomonas sp. Pseusp97. The sequence continues at coordinate 49,465 of NZ_JBGLYK010000003.1, forward strand.
GCGTGCCGCCGGCAGCCTGCCAGTTGCGGCTGAAGGACGCCAGTACGCGGTCGCCCCACTCACCACGCGGCACCAGGGCCACGGCGCGACGCATGCCGTCGTTCCAGGCGCGGTTGGCCACTTCGCGGGCTTCGTCCTCGGCGGACAGGCCGAACTGGAACAGTTGGGCGGGGCCTTCCTGGGCGCCGTCGGCATAGTTCAGCGCCAGGGTGGTGATCGGCAGCTGCGGTTGGCTGCTCATCTGCTTCACCAGATTCTTCTCCAGCGGGCCTACGACCAGTTGCACGCCGTCGGCCTGGGCCTGGCGGTAGAACTCGTCCAGCGAGCGCACCTGGCTACTGTCGTAGAGCTTGATCGCCGGCTGGGCCTGGCCGCTCTGCTGGGCCTGGTAGTGAGCGGCGAGGAAACCGTCCTGCAGGGCGCGGGCAACGGAGGCGAGCTGGCCCTGTTGCGGAAGCAGCAGGCCGATCTTGTTCAGCGGCTGGGCGGCCAGGGACTTCAGCTTGGTCAGGGCGTCCGGAAGCTGCTTGGCGGCCGGGTGATCGGGGTTCTGCGCAACCCAGTTGTCGATGTTCGACTGCTGTTCCTTCAGGGTCGAGGAAGACTTGGTGATCCGCGCCAGTTCGAGCCAGCCGTTCAGGTCGCCCTCATTGTTGCTGGCCTGCATCTGCTCCAGGGGAAGGCTGGAGACCAGTTTCCAGATTTCCTCATGGTTGGCCTTGCTCGCTTCGGCGTTGAGCAGTGGATCGATGAACACGCGCTCGCGGGCGGCGCTCAGGGCCTGCCCGTCGGCCGCCAGGGCCAGGGACTTGACCATGCCGGCGCGCGCCTGCAGATCCACCGGCATTTCGCCCAGGCGCTGGAAGCTGGGGTTGTCGAATGCCTTCAGCGCCGCCTTGGCCTTGTTGCGGGCCAGTTCCAGCTGGGCGCGCAGCGTGCTGGCGAAGACCTGCTGGGCGGGCTTCAGGCTGTCCATCGGGATCTGGTCGAGGATCTGCGTGGAGCGGCCGAAATCCTTCTGCTTGTAGGCGAGGTCTGCCGCGGACAGGCGCAGCACGGCAGCTTCATCCGGCTTGGCGGTGGAGGCCTGCTGCAGCAGCTGTTCGATGCTGGCGTCCGGGGTGCGCGGCAGCTCGCCGAGGTTGGACGACGGGGAGGACGCACAGGCGGCGAGCATGCCGGCCAGGAACAGAGCGGATAGCGGACGCAGGCGAGCGATCATATCGGGCTTCTCGTGACGCATTCAAAGAGCTGCCGATTGTACCCAAGCGGGCAGGGCGACGCGATGGCGGCTGCCGGAATCGGGATACAATGCGGCTTTTTCAGATGCTTCCGGCGAGGTTAGCGCGTGACCCTTGGCACTCTCTATGTGGTGGCCACACCCATCGGCAACCTGGACGACATCAGCGCGCGGGCGCTGAAGGTGCTGGCCGACGTGGCGCTCATCGCGGCGGAAGACACCCGCCACTCCGTGCGCCTGTTGCAGCACTTCGGTATTCAGACGCCGCTGGCGGCTTGTCACGAACATAACGAGCGGGAGCAGGGCGGGCGTTTCCTCACCAAGCTGCAGGCCGGCGAGGACGTTGCGCTGATTTCCGACGCGGGCACGCCGCTGATTTCCGATCCGGGCTACCACCTGGTGCGCCAGGCGCGCGCTGCGGGGATCCCGGTGGTGCCGGTGCCGGGCGCCTGCGCCCTGATTGCCGCGCTTTCCGCTGCTGGCCTGCCGTCGGACCGTTTCGTCTTCGAGGGTTTCCTGCCGGCCAAGGCCGCCGGCCGCCGTGGGCGTCTGGAGGCTTTGCTGGACGAGCCGCGCACCCTGATCTTCTACGAGGCGCCGCACCGGGTGCTGGAGTGCATCGAGGACATGGCGGCAATCTTCGGCGACGAGCGGCCGGCGCTGCTGGCGCGCGAGCTGACCAAGACCTTCGAGACTCTGAAAGGCCTGCCATTGGGCGAGCTGCGCGAATTCGTGGCGTCCGACAGCAACCAGCAGCGGGGTGAGTGTGTACTGCTGGTGGCGGGCAAGCCGGCGCCGGAAGGCGATGAGGCGGTGGATGCGCAGACCCTGCGGGTGCTCGATCTGCTGCTGGCGGAGTTGCCGGTCAAGCGCGCCGCCGCGCTCGCCGCGGAGATCACCGGGGCGCGCAAGAACCAGCTTTATCAGCTCGCGCTGGAGCGCCAGGGCAAGGCTTGAGCTTGTCCTGAGCGCCGTCAGCCGCTAATCTTGCGGACTGAGAGTCGATTGGACAGTCGCTGTTCCGTGGTGTTCCACCATGGGATGGAGGAAAGTCCGGGCTCCACAGGGCAGAGTGCCAGGTAACGCCTGGGAGGCGCGAGCCTACGGAAAGTGCCACAGAAAATAACCGCCTAAGCGCGCAAGCGCCGGTAAGGGTGAAAAGGTGCGGTAAGAGCGCACCGCACGGCTGGCAACAGTTCGTGGCTAGGTAAACCCCACTCGGAGCAAGATCAAATAGGAACCCATTGGCGCGGCCCGCGTTGGGTTCGGGTAGATCGCTTGAGGCATGCAGTGATGCATGTCCCAGAGGAATGGCTGTCCTCGACAGAACCCGGCTTACAGATCGACTCTCAGCACTTTTCCTCCACTTCTTCCCACATGACCATTTGTCGCTGACCGGAAGAAGTTACAAACTTAAGAAATCACTTTAAGTATGAAAGCCCAGTGTTTTGAAAACACTGGGCTTTTCTCTTTTCTGGCGCGTCAAATTCCCTCCCTGTACCTCGCAAAAGCACGCTAAATCTCGGTCCTGTAAGGATTTTTCCTCTCTGGCTCGCCTTGACGGTGGGGAGCGCGGATTTCTATAGTGTGCGGAAGTGGTACGAAGTGGGTAAAAGTGGGATCAACAGGCATGGATAGCCAACCACAGGGGAAGCGCTGACGTGTTTCGCGGAGCTAACGCCGTAAGTCTCGACGCCAAAGGGCGCCTCGCGATGCCGAGTCGGTATCGTGACGAGCTCGTTTCGCGTTGCAACGGCCAGCTCATCGTCACCATCGATGCCGTCGACACCTGCCTCACTGTCTACCCCCTCCCTGAATGGGAACTCATCGAAGCCAAGCTGCGCGAGCTGCCCTCGCTGCGTGAAGAGACGCGGCGCCTGCAGCGTTTGCTGATTGGCAATGCCGTTGACCTGGAGCTCGATAGCGCCGGGCGTTTTCTCGTTCCGCCGCGCCTGCGCGAATACGCCGGCCTGGACAAGAAAGCGATGCTGGTCGGCCAGCTGAACAAGTTCCAGTTGTGGGACGAAGACAAGTGGAATGCGCTTGCCGAGGCCGACCTCGCAGCCATCAAAGAACCCGGCGGACTGCCGGATGAATTGCGCGACCTTATTCTGTGAGCCTGCCTGTGACCAGTACCTTCCAACACATCACCGTTCTGCTCGAGGAGGCCGTCGAAGCGCTGGCCCCCCTGGAGGGCGGCCGCTATGTGGACGGAACCTTCGGCAGGGGAGGGCACAGCCGGGCCTTGCTCGGCAAGCTCGGCCCGGGCGGTCAACTGCTCGGGTTCGACAAGGACCCGCAAGCCATCGCGACGGGAAAAACACTGGCGGCCGAAGACGGCCGCTTCGTCATTGTGCAAAGGTCCTTCGCCGAGATGGGCGAGGAGTTCTCCGCCCGCGGCCTGCAGGGCGGCGTGAACGGCATTCTGCTGGATCTGGGCGTGTCCTCGCCGCAGCTGGATGACCCCGAGCGCGGCTTCAGCTTCCTCAACGACGGCCCGCTGGACATGCGCATGAACCCGGACCAGGGCGTCAGCGCCGCGCAGTGGATCGCCACGGCAGCGGAAGACGAGATTGCCCGCGTGTTCAAGGATTACGGCGAAGAACGTTTCGCCAAGCGCATGGCTCGCGCCATCGTGCAGCGCCGTGCGGAAAAGCCATTCGAGCGTACCGCCGACCTGGCCGCCGTGATCACCGAGGCCAATCCGGCCTGGGAGAAGGGCAAGAACCCGGCTACCCGTGCCTTCCAGGGACTGCGCATCTTCATCAACAACGAGCTGGGCGACCTGGAGCGCGGCCTCGAAGCTGCCCTTGAGGGGCTCGCCGTGGGCGGGCGCCTGGTGGTGATCAGCTTCCACTCGCTGGAAGACCGCATCGTCAAGCAATTCATGCGCAAGCAGGTGAAGGGCGAGGCGGACAACCTGCCGCGCAACCTGCCGATCCGGGTCAAGCCCTTCGAGCCGCGCCTGAAGCTGATCGGCAAGCCGGTCTACGCCTCCGAGGCCGAACTCAAGGCCAACCCGCGCTCGCGCAGCGCGGTCATGCGCATCGCGGAGAAGCTCAGATGAGCCGTCTCTTCTCCAAGCGCCTGCCCACCGGTAGCTTCTTCATGCTGCTGCTGTTCATCGGCGTGCTGCTGTCGGCCATATCGGTGTCCTACAGCGCCTACTGGAACCGCCAGTTGCTCAACTCGCTGTACACCGAGCTCAACGTGCGTGACAAGGCGCAGGCCGAATACGGCCGCCTGATCCTCGAGCAGAGCACCTGGACGGCCCACAGCCGCATCGAGGCCCTGGCGACCGACCAGCTGAAGATGCGCGTGCCCGATCCGACCGAAATCATCATGGTGGCGCCATGAAAGACCTGGCCGGCGCTCGTTATCCCTGGCGCTTCCGCGTCGTCATCGCCCTGCTGCTGGCGATGGTGGCGGCGATCGCCTGGCGGATCGTCGACCTGCACGTCATCGATCACGATTTCCTCAAGGGCCAGGGCGATGCCCGCAGCGTGCGGCACATCACCATTCCCGCGCACCGTGGCCTGATCACTGACCGCAACGGCGAGCCGCTGGCTGTCAGTACCCCGGTCGCTACCCTTTGGGCCAACCCGAAGGAGCTGGTGCTCGAACGCGAGAAGTGGGGCTTCCTCGCCGATGCCCTGGGTCAGCCCAAGGCGGCGCTGTCCGAGCGCCTGGAAGCGAACGCCGACAAGGAATTCATCTACCTGGTTCGGGGGCTGACCCCGGAGCAGGGCGAGGCCGTGATGGCCCAGGTGAAGACCCATCGCATCCCCGGCGTTTATTCCGTCGAGGAATTCCGCCGCTTCTACCCGTCCGGCGAAGTCGCCGCGCAGGTGGTGGGCTTTACCGACGTCGACGACCGCGGCCGTGAAGGCGTGGAGCTGGCCTTCGACAGTTGGCTGGCCGGCGTGCCGGGCAAGCGTCAGGTGCTCAAGGATCGCCGCGGTCACCTGATCCGCGACGTCCAGGTCACCCGCAACGCCAAGGCCGGCAAGACCCTGGCCCTGTCCATCGACCTGCGCCTGCAGTACCTCGCCAACCGCGAGCTGCGCAACGCGCTGGTGGAGAACGGCGCCAAGGCCGGCAGTCTGGTGATCCTCGACGTGAAGACCGGCGAAGTGCTGGCGATGGCCAACCAGCCGACCTACAACCCGAACAACCGCCGCAACCTGCAGCCGGCGATGATGCGCAACCGCGCCATGATCGACGTGTTCGAGCCGGGCTCGACCATGAAGCCGTTCTCCATGAGCGCGGCGCTGGAAACCGGCCGCTGGAAGCCCACCGACAAGGTCGAGGTCTACCCCGGCACCCTGCAGATCGGCCGCTACACCATTCGCGACGTATCCCGCACCGAAGGTCCGGTGCTGGACCTGACCGGCATCCTGATCCGCTCCAGTAACGTGGGCATGAGCAAGGTTGCCTTCGATATCGGCGGCGAGGCCATCTACAGCCTGATGCAGAAGGTCGGCCTCGGCCAGGACACCGGCTTGGGCTTCCCCGGCGAGCGCGTCGGCAACCTGCCCAACTACCGGGAATGGCGCAAGGCCGAGACGGCTACCCTGTCCTATGGCTACGGCCTGTCGGTCACCGCCATCCAGCTCGCCCACGCCTACGCAGCGCTGGCCAACAATGGCCGCAGCGTGCCGCTGACCATGGTTCGTGCCGATCGCCAGCCGGACGCGACCCAGGTCATCCCCGAGCCGGTCGCCAAGACCATGCAGGGCATGCTGCAGCAGGTGATCGAAGCGCCGAACGGGGTGTACCGCGCCCAGGTTCCGGGGTATCACGTGGCGGGCAAGTCCGGTACCGCGCGCAAGACCGCGACCGGCGCCAAGGGCTATGCCGAGAACTCCTATCGCTCCCTGTTCGCCGGCTTCGCGCCGATGAGCAATCCCCGTTATGTCGCTGTCGTGGTCATCGACGAGCCCAGCAAGGCCGGCTACTTCGGTGGCCTGGTCTCCGCGCCGGTGTTCAGCAAGGTGATGTCCGGCACGCTGCGCCTGATGAACGTGCCGCCGGATAACCTGCCGACGGCCACTCCGCAGCAACAAGCCGATGCTGCGCCCGCTGCCAAAGGAGGGCGTGGCTGATGCCGATGAGCCTGAATCAACTGCTGCCGCAGGCCGAAAGCGGCGAACTGATCCGCGAACTGACCCTGGACAGCCGCACCGTCAAACCGGGCGACCTGTTCCTGGCTGTGCCGGGTGGTCGCCAGGATGGTCGCGCGCACATCGCCGCCGCGCTCACCCAGGGCGCTGCCGCCATTGCATATGAAGCAGAAGGTGCAGTCGACCTGCCGCCCAGCGATGTGCCGATGATTGCCATCAAGGGCCTCGCCAAACAGCTGTCCGCTATCGCTGGACGCTTCTATGGCGAGCCCAGCCGTGGCGTCGATCTGGTCGGCGTAACCGGCACCAACGGCAAGACCAGCGTCAGCCAGCTGGTGGCCCAGGCGCTGGACCTGCTCGGCGAGCGCTGCGGCATCGTCGGCACCCTTGGCACCGGTTTCTATGGCGCGCTGGAAAGCGGCCGTCACACCACGCCTGACCCGCTTGCCGTGCAGGCGACCCTGGCCCGCCTGAAGCAGGCCGGCGCCAAGGCCGTGGCCATGGAAGTGTCGTCGCACGGCCTGGATCAGGGCCGCGTCGCGGCGCTGGGCTTCGACGTGGCGGTGTTCACCAATCTGTCCCGCGACCATCTGGACTACCACGGCTCGATGGAGGCCTACGGCGCCGCCAAGGCCAAGCTGTTCGCCTGGCAGGGGCTGCGTTGCCGGGTGGTCAACCTGGACGACGACTTCGGCCGCCAGCTGGCCACCGAGCCCCACGAATCCCGCCTTATGGGTTACAGCCTGAGCGACCCGTCGGCCTACGTCTATTGCCGCGAAGCCAAGTTCAGCGACGCCGGCGTGCAGGCGCAGATCGTCACCCCGCAGGGTGAAGGCCTGTTGCGCAGCTCGCTGCTGGGCAAGTTCAACCTGAGCAACCTGCTGGCCGTGGTCGGCGCGCTGCTGGGGCTGGACCACCCGCTGGGCGACGTGCTCAAGGTGCTGCCGCAATTGGAAGGCCCCATCGGCCGCATGCAGCGCCTGGGTGGCGGTGAAAAGCCGCTGGTGGTTGTGGACTATGCCCACACCCCGGATGCGCTGGAAAAGGTTCTGCTGGCCCTGCGCCCGCACGTGCGCGGCCAACTGCTGTGCCTGTTCGGCTGCGGCGGCGACCGTGACAGCGGCAAGCGCCCGATCATGGCGCAGATCGCCGAGCAGCATGCCGACCGCGTGCTGGTCACCGACGACAACCCGCGCACCGAGAAGAGCGAGGCGATCATCGCCGACATCCGTGCCGGTTTCGCCAAACCTGACGCGGTCGAGTTCGTTCCCGGTCGCGGTGAGGCCATCGCCCGACTGATTGCCTCTGCCGGGGTGGACGATGTCGTGCTGCTGGCTGGCAAGGGCCATGAGGATTACCAGGAGATCGACGGTGTTCGTCACCCGTTCTCCGATCTGGAACAAGCCGCCAAGGCGCTGGCTGCCTGGGAGGTGAAGCGTGCTTAAGCCCCTTTCGCTCAACGAGGTCGCTGCTGCGCTGCAAGGCCTTGTGGTCGGCGACGACGTCAGCTTCGACGCCGTGAGCACCGACAGCCGCGCCATCGCGCCAGGCCAGCTGTTTATTGCCCTGACCGGCCCGCGTTTCGACGGCCACGACTATCTGGCCGACGTCGCTGCCAAGGGCGCGGTCGCGGCTCTGGTCGAACGTGAAGTCGCCGGTGCGCCGCTGCCGCAGTTGGTCGTCAAAGACACCCGCATCGCGCTGGGCCAGCTCGGCGCGTTGAACCGCGCCGCCTTCGCCGGCCGCGTGGCCGCCGTTACCGGCTCCAGCGGCAAGACCACCGTGAAGGAGATGCTCGCCAGCATCCTGCGGACCCAGGGCGAAGTCCTCGCCACGCGCGGCAACCTGAACAACGACCTCGGTGCGCCGCTGACCCTGTTGCAACTGGCCCCGGAGCACAAGAGCGCAGTCATCGAGCTGGGCGCCAACCGTGTCGGCGAGATTGCCTACACCGTCGCGCTGACCCGCCCGCAGGTCGCCATCATCACCAACGCCGGCACCGCCCATGTGGGTGAGTTCGGCGGGCAGGACAAAATCGTCTTGGCCAAGGGCGAAATCCTCGAAGGCCTGGCTGCCGACGGCGTGGCCGTCCTCAACCGCGACGACAAGGCCTTCGACACCTGGCAGGCCCGCGCCGCGGGTCGCCGTGTTTCCAGCTTCGGCCTGCACGACACTCGCGCCGACTTCCGCGCGAGCGGTGTGAAGCGCGATGCCCGCGGTTGCCCTGGCTTCACCTTGCAGGGGCCGGCTGGCGAGGCTGCCGTTCAGCTGAATCTGCTGGGTGAGCACAACGTCACGAACGCATTGGCCGCCGCCGCCGCCGCTCACGCCCTGGGCGTGCCGCTGGTCGGGATCGTTGCCGGCCTGCAGAACCTGCAGCCGGTCAAGGGGCGCGCCGTAGCCCAGCTCGCGACGAATGGCATGCGCGTGATCGACGACAGCTACAACGCCAACCCGGCTTCAATCTGCGCGGCGATTGATATACTCGCCGGCTTTTCCGGCCGGACCGTCCTGGTCCTCGGGGACATGGGCGAGCTGGGTGCCTGGGCGGAATCTTCCCACCGCGAAGTAGGAACCTACGCCATTGGCAAGGTTACCGCGCTCTATGCCGTCGGACCGTTGATGAGCCACGCCGTGCAGGCGTTCGGTTCCGCGGGCCGGCACTTCGCCGATCAGGCCAGCCTGATCAGTGCCCTGGCCGACGAAGCTTCGACAACCACCATTCTGATCAAGGGTTCCCGCAGCGCGGCGATGGACAAAGTCGTCGCGGCGCTCTGTGGTTCCTCCGAGGAGAGTCACTAAATGCTGCTGCTGCTCGCCGAGTACCTGCAACAGTTCTACAAGGGCTTCGGCGTCTTCCAGTACCTGACCCTGCGCGGCATCCTGAGCGTGCTGACCGCGCTCGCCCTGTCGCTCTGGCTGGGCCCGTGGATGATCCGCACCCTGCAGATCCGCCAGATCGGTCAGGCCGTGCGCAACGACGGCCCGCAATCGCACCTGTCCAAGAAAGGCACGCCGACCATGGGCGGCGCGCTGATCCTCACCGCCATCGCCATCAGCACCCTGCTCTGGTCGGACTGGTCGAACCGCTACGTCTGGGTCGTGCTGGCCGTGACCCTGCTGTTCGGCGCCATTGGCTGGGTAGATGACTACCGCAAGGTGATCGAGAAGAACTCCCGCGGCCTGCCGAGCCGCTGGAAGTATTTCTGGCAGTCGGTGTTCGGCCTGGGCGCGGCGGTCTTCCTTTATATGACTGCCGAGACCCCGGTCGAGACCACCCTGATCGTGCCGATGCTGAAGAACGTCGAGATCCCCCTGGGCATCTTCTTCGTGGTGCTGACCTACTTCGTGATCGTAGGCTCCAGCAACGCGGTGAACCTGACCGACGGCCTCGACGGCCTGGCGATCATGCCGACCGTGATGGTTGGCGGCGCGCTGGGGATCTTCTGCTACCTGTCGGGCAACATCAAATTCGCCGAATATCTGTTCATCCCGAGCGTGCCGGGGGCGGGCGAGCTGATCATCTTCTGCGGCGCCATCGTCGGCGCCGGCCTGGGCTTCCTCTGGTTCAACACCTATCCGGCCCAGGTCTTCATGGGTGACGTCGGCGCGCTGGCGCTGGGTGCCGCGCTGGGCACCATCGCCGTGATCGTCCGCCAGGAAATCGTGCTGTTCATCATGGGCGGCGTGTTCGTCATGGAAACCCTGTCGGTGGTGATCCAGGTCGCCTCCTTCAAGCTGACCGGCAAGCGCGTATTCCGCATGGCGCCGATCCACCACCACTTCGAACTCAAGGGCTGGCCGGAGCCGCGCGTGATCGTGCGCTTCTGGATCATCACGGTGATCCTCGTGCTGATCGGCCTGGCCACGTTGAAACTGCGTTGAGGACTGATCGAGCATGAGCCTGATCGCTTCCGACCAATTCCGCATCGTTGTCGGCCTCGGCAAGAGCGGCATGTCCCTGGTGCGCTACCTGGCGCGCCAGGGCGTGCCCTTTGCCGTGGCCGATACGCGCGCGAATCCGCCGGAGCTGGCGACCCTGCGCGAGCAGTACCCGCAGGTCGAGGTGCGCTGTGGCGACCTCGATGCCGATTTCCTCTGCCGCGCCCAGGAGCTCTACGTGAGCCCCGGCCTGTCGCTGCGTGTTCCCGCGCTGGTGGAAGCAGCTGCCCGTGGCGTGCGCATGTCCGGTGACGTCGACCTGTTCGCGCGTCACGCGAAGGCGCCGATAGTCGCCATCACCGGCTCCAACGCCAAGAGCACCGTCACCACCCTGGTGGGCGACATGGCCAAGGCCGCCGGCAAGCGCGTTGCCGTTGGCGGCAACCTCGGCACCCCGGCGCTGGACCTGCTGGCCGACGACGTCGAGCTCTACGTGGTGGAGCTGTCCAGCTTCCAGCTGGAGACCTGCGAGCGCCTGAACGCCGAGGTCGCCACCTGCCTGAACGTCAGCGAAGACCACATGGATCGCTATGACGGCATGGCCGATTACCACCTGGCCAAGCACCGCATCTTCCGCGGCGCCAGACAGGTCGTGGTGAACCGCGCCGACGCGCTGAGCCGTCCGCTGATCGCCGACAACGTGCCGTGCTGGACCTTCGGCACCAACAAACCGGACTTCAAGGCTTTCGGCCTGATCGAGGAAGACGGCGAGAAGTGGCTGGCGTTCCAGTTCGACAAGCTGATGCCGGCCCGCGAGCTGAAGATCCGTGGTGCGCACAACCAGTCCAACGCCCTGGCCGCGCTGGCGCTGGGGCATGCCGTCGGGCTGCCGTTCGAGCCGATGCTGCAGACCCTGCGCGAATTCGCCGGTCTTGCCCATCGCTGCCAATGGGTGCGCGAGCGCAACGGCGTGAATTACTACGACGATTCCAAGGCCACCAACGTAGGCGCCGCCCTGGCGGCCATCGAAGGCCTGGGCGCCGACATCGACGGCAAGCTGGTGCTGATCGCCGGTGGCGACGGCAAGGGCGCCGACTTCCATGACCTGCGTGACCCGGTCACGCAGCATTGCCGCGCGGTGGTGCTGCTGGGCCGTGACGCCGAGCTGGTCGGCGCCGCCATTGGCAACGCCGTGCCCAAGGTCCGCGTGAATACCCTGGACGAAGCCGTCGAGCACGCTGCCGACCTGGCTCTGCCCGGGGACGCCGTGCTGCTGTCGCCGGCCTGCGCGAGCCTGGACATGTTCAAGAACTACGAGGAACGCGGACGCCTGTTCGCCAAGGCCGTGGAGGAGCTCGCCTGATGTTCTCCTTCCTGCGCCCCTATCCGTCCCCGCTGATCAGCCGCAACGGCATCGACGTCGACTTCCCGCTGCTCGCGGGCTGTCTGGCGCTGCTCGGCCTCGGCCTGGTGATGGTCACTTCGGCATCCTCCGAAGTCGCCGCGGCGCAGTCCGGCAACCCCCTGTACTTCTCGGTCCGCCACCTGATCTACCTCGCCATCGGCTTCGTCGCCTGCGGCGTGACCATGATGGTGCCGATGGAAACCTGGCAGCGCTGGGGCTGGAAGCTGCTGGCCGTGGCCTTCCTGCTGCTGGTGATGGTGATCACCCCCGGCATCGGCCGCGAGGTAAACGGCTCCATGCGCTGGATCGGCTTCGGCCTGTTCAACATCCAGCCCTCGGAGATCGCCAAGGTCTTCGTGGTGATCTTCATGGCCGGCTACCTCGTACGCCGCCAGGAAGAAGTGCGCGAGAGCTGGCTGGGCTTCTTCAAGCCCTTCGTGGTGCTGCTGCCGATGGCCGGCCTGCTGCTGCGCGAGCCGGACTTCGGCGCCACCGTGGTGATGATGGGCGCGGCTGCCGCGATGCTGTTCCTCGGCGGCGTGGGCCTGTTCCGCTTCGGCCTGATGGTCGCGCTGGCAGTCGGCGCCGTGGTGCTGCTGATCCAGACCCAGCCTTATCGGATGGCGCGCCTGACCAACTTCACCGATCCCTGGGCCGACCAGTTCGGCGCGGGCTACCAGCTCAGCCAGGCGCTGATTGCCTTCGGCCGCGGCGGCTGGACCGGCATGGGCCTGGGCAACAGCATCCAGAAGCAGTTCTACCTGCCCGAGGCGCACACCGACTTCGTGTTCGCCGTGCTCGCGGAAGAACTGGGCATCGTCGGCGCCATGGCCACCGTGGCCCTGTTCGTCTTCGTCAGCCTGCGCGCGCTGTACATCGGCATCTGGGCCGAGCAGTCGAAACAGTACTTCTCCGCCTACGTCGCCTACGGGCTGGCCTTCCTGTGGATCGGCCAGTTCCTGATCAACGTGGGCGTGAACGTCGGCCTGCTGCCGACCAAGGGCCTGACCCTGCCATTCCTCAGCTACGGCGGCAGCTCCCTGGTGATCTGCTGCGCCCAGCTGGGAATGCTGCTGCGCATCGAATGGGAACGCCGCACCGTGATGGGCAGCGAGGAATATGAATTCAGCGAAGAGGACTTTGCCGATGAAAGGTAACGTCCTGATCATGGCGGGCGGTACCGGCGGACATGTGTTCCCGGCCCTGGCCTGCGCCCGTGAGTTCCAGGCGCGCGGCTACAGCGTGCACTGGCTGGGCACCCCGCGCGGCATCGAGAACGACCTGGTACCCAAGGCCGGCCTGCCGCTGCACCTGATCAACGTCAGCGGCCTGCGCGGCAAAGGCGTCAAGTCGCTGCTGCGCGCACCGTTCGACCTGCTCAAGTCGCTGTTCCAGGCCTTGGGCGTGGTTCGCCAGCTCAAGCCGGTCTGCGTACTCGGTCTGGGTGGCTACGTCACCGGTCCGGGCGGCCTGGCTGCCAAGCTGTCCGGCGTGCCGCTGGTGATCCATGAACAGAACGCCGTCGCCGGCACTGCCAACCGCAGCCTGGCGCCGCTGGCCAAGCGGGTCTGCGAAGCCTTCCCGGATACCTTCGACAGCAGCGCCAAGCGCCTGACCACCGGCAATCCGGTGCGCGTCGAGCTGTTCCTTGAAGAGGGCGCCCGCGCGCCGCTGGCCGGCCGCCGCGTCAACCTGCTGGTGCTGGGCGGCAGCCTGGGCGCCGAGCCGCTGAACAAGCTGCTGCCTGAAGCGCTCGCGCAAATCGGGGCCGAGATTCGCCCGGCCATTCGCCATCAGGCCGGTCGTCAGCATGACCAAATTACTGCGGAGCGTTACCGCGCCGCCGGTGTCGAAGCGGACGTAGCTCCCTTCATCGCCGACATGGCCGCTGCCTACGCCTGGGCCGATCTGGTGATCTGCCGCGCCGGAGCGCTGACCGTGAGCGAGCTGACCGCCGCCGGCCTGCCGTCCTTCCTGGTGCCGCTGCCCCACGCGATCGACGACCACCAGACCAAGAACGCCGAATTCCTGGTGCGGGAGGGCGCGGCCCACCTGCTGCCACAGAAATCTACCAGCGCCGCCGAACTGGCCGCGCAGTTGTCCGAGGTATTGATGCACCCCGATTCCCTGACCCGCATGGCCGCTCGCGCACGCAGCCTGGCCAAGCCCGAGGCTACCCGCACGGTAGTCGATGCCTGCCTGGAGGTGGCCCGTGGTTAAAGAACCCACCGGCGTCACCCGCACCATGCGGCGCATCCGCCGCATCCACTTCGTCGGCATCGGTGGCGTGGGCATGTGCGGTATCGCGGAAGTGCTGCTCAACCTCGGCTACGAAGTCTCCGGTTCCGACCTCAAGGCTTCGCCGGTTACCGAGCGTCTGGAGAAATTCGGCGCAGAGATCTTCATCGGCCATCGTGCAGAGAACTCCGACGGCGCCGACGTGCTGGTGGTTTCCAGCGCGGTGAACAAGTCGAACCCGGAAGTCGCCGCCGCGCTGGATCGCCGCGTGCCGGTCGTGCCGCGCGCCGAGATGCTCGCCGAGCTGATGCGCTACCGCCACGGCATCGCCGTTGCCGGTACCCACGGCAAGACCACCACCACCAGCCTGATCGCCTCGGTATTCGCCGCCGGCGGCCTGGATCCGACCTTCGTCATCGGCGGCCGCCTGAACGCCGCCGGCACCAACGCGCAGCTGGGCACCAGCCGCTACCTGGTGGCCGAGGCCGACGAGAGCGACGCCAGCTTCCTGCACCTGCAGCCGATGGTCTCGGTGGTCACCAACATCGACGCCGACCACATGAGCACCTACGGCGGCGACTTCAACAAGCTCAAGCGCACCTTCGTCGACTTCCTGCACAACCTGCCGTTCTACGGTCTGGCGGTGGTCTGCGTGGACGACCCGGTCGTGCGCGAAATCCTGCCGCAGATTGCCCGCCCGACCGTCACCTACGGCCTGAGCGAGGACGCCGACGTCCGTGCCATCAACATCCGCCAGGAAGGCATGCGTACCTGGTTCACCGTGCTGCGCCCCGAGCGCGAGCCGCTGGACGTCTCGGTGAACATGCCCGGCCTGCACAACGTGCTGAATTCCCTGGCGACCATCGTCATCGCCACCGACGAAGGCATCTCCGACGAGGCCATCGTCCAGGGCCTGTCCGGCTTCCAGGGCGTCGGCCGGCGCTTCCAGGTCTATGGCGACCTGCAGGTGGAAGGCGGCAGCGTGATGCTGGTCGACGACTACGGCCACCACCCGCGCGAAGTCGCGGCGGTGATCAAGGCCGTGCGTGGCGGCTGGCCGGAGCGCCGTCTGGTGATGGTCTACCAGCCGCACCGCTTCAGCCGTACCCGCGACCTCTACGACGACTTCGTGCAGGTGCTGGGCGAGGCCAACGTGCTGATGCTGATGGAGGTCTACCCGGCCGGCGAAGAGCCGATTCCCGGCGCCGACAGCCGTCATCTGTGCCACAGCATCCGTCAGCGCGGCCAGCTCGACCCGATCTACTTGGAGCGTGGCGGTGACCTCGCTTCGCTGCTGAAACCGCTGCTGCGACCCGGCGACATCCTGCTCTGCCAGGGCGCCGGCGATATCGGCGGGCTGGCTCCGGCACTGATCAAGAATCCGATGTTCGGCGCCGCCGCTGCTGGCGCCGAGGGGAAGAAGCAATGAGTGACGCCCTCAAATCCGCCCTCGAGCCCCGCGCCTTCGGTCGCGTCGCCGTGCTGTACGGCGGCAGGAGCGCCGAGCGCGAGGTGTCGCTGAAGTCCGGCGCCATGGTCCTGCAGGCGCTGCAGGGCGCGGGCGTGGACGCCTTTGGCATCGACGTGGGTGACGATCTGCTGGAGCGTCTGACCCGCGAGAAGATCGACCGCGCCTTCATCATCCTCCACGGCCGTGGCGGTGAGGACGGCACCATGCAGGGCCTGCTGGAAATCGCCGGCATTCCCTATACCGGCAGCGGCGTGCTGGCCTCCGCGCTGGCCATGGACAAGCTGCGCACCAAGCGCGTGTGGCTCAGCCTCGGCCTGCCCACACCCGACCACGCCGTGCTGGCCAGCGAGGACGATTGTCGTGCCGCCGCGGCGAAGCTCGGTTTCCCGCTGATCGTCAAGCCGGCCAACGAGGGTTCGAGCATCGGCATGGCCAAGGTGAACAGTGTGGAAGAGCTGATCGCCGCCTGGGCTGCCGCCGCGAAGTACGACCCGCAGGTGCTCGTCGAGCAGTGGATCAGCGGCCCCGAATACACCGTCGCGATCCTCCGTGGCCAGGTGCTGCCGCCCATTCGCCTGGGCACCCCGCATACCTTCTACGACTACGACGCGAAGTACCTGGCCAACGATACCCAGTACCAGATTCCCTGCGGCCTCGATGCCGACAAGGAGCAGGAGCTCAAGGACCTGACCGCGCGCGCCTGCGATGCACTCGGCATCCAGGGCTGGGGTCGGACCGACGTGATGCAGGACGCCCAGGGGCGTTTCTGGCTGTTGGAAGTGAACACCGCACCGGGCATGACCGACCACAGCCTGGTGCCCATGGCCGCGCGCGCGGCCGGCCTGGATTTCCAGCAACTGGTGCTGGCGATCCTCGCCGACAGCGTCGAGGCAAGGGGGTAAGTCATGAACGGCGCGCAGCTTCGTCACCAGAATCCCGGAATCGGCCGTGCCCCGGCACGCAAGCCGGTGCCGCGCGGCGCCAGCCGTCTGGTGGCCAAGGAGCCGCTCAGCGCCCGCATGCCCAAGCCCAGCTTCGGCTTCCTGAAGGTGCTGCTGTGGCCTCTGGTGCTGGGCGCGCTCGGCGGGGGTGCCTACTACGGTGCGCAATACGTGCTGCCCTACGCGGACCGGCCGATCGCCAAGGTCAGCGTGGAGGGTGACCTCAGCTACATCAGCCAGGCGGCGGTGCAGCAGCGGATCAGCCCCTACGTCTCGGCCAGCTTCTTCACCATCGACCTGGCCGGCATGCGCCAGGAACTGGAGCAGATGCCCTGGATCGCCCATGCCGAAGTGCGTCGCGTATGGCCCGACCAGGTGGTTGTCCGCCTGGACGAGCAATTGCCCATCGCCCGTTGGGGTGACGAAGCGCTGCTGAACAACCAGGGTCAGGCTTTCGCCCCGCGTGAAGTGGCCAACTACGAGCACCTGCCGCGCCTGTCCGGGCCGCAGCGCGCTCAGCAGCAAGTGATGCAGCAGTACCAGATTCTCAGCCAGATGCTCCGCCCGCTGGGCTTCACCATCGCCAGCCTGGACATGAGTTCGCGCGGCGCCTGGACCCTGGGTACCGCGCAGGGCGTGGAGATCATGCTGGGCCGCGATCACGCGGTAGAACAGATTCGCCGGTTCGTGACCATCTACGACAAGGCGCTGAAAGAACAGATTACGAAAATCGCCCGCATCGACATGCGTTACCCCAACGGTCTGGCCGTTGCGTGGCGCGATCCGGTGCCGGAAACGACGGTGGCCCAGACCACCGCCGTGCAGTGAGTTGAGGAGACTTCTATAAACATGGCAAGCGTGCAGAGCGGCAAAATGGTCGTCGGCCTGGACATCGGCACCTCCAAGGTGGTGGCGCTGGTGGGCGAGGTGGCGGCCGATGGCAAGCTGGAAATCGTCGGCATCGGGACGCACCCGTCGCGCGGCCTGAAGAAAGGCGTGGTGGTGAACATCGAGTCCACCGTGCAATCGATCCAGCGCGCCATCGATGAAGCCCAGCAGATGGCTGGCTGCCGTATCCACTCGGCCTTCGTCGGCATCGCCGGCAACCATATCCGCAGCCTGAACTCCCACGGCATCGTGGCGATCCGCGACCGCGAAGTGAGCGGCGCCGACATCGAGCGCGTGCTGGACGCGGCCCAGGCCGTGGCCATCCCGGCCGACCAGCGTGTATTGCACACGCTGGCCCAGGACTACGTGATCGATAACCAGGAAGGCGTGCGCGAGCCGCTGGGCATGTCCGGCGTACGCCTGGAAGCCAAGGTGCACGTGGTGACCTGCGCGGTGAACGCCGCGCAGAACATCGAGAAGTGCGTGCGCCGCTGCGGCCTGGAAGTGGACGACATCATCCTCGAGCAGCTGGCTTCGGCCTACTCCGTGCTCACCGAGGATGAAAAGGAACTGGGCGTGTGCCTGGTGGACATCGGCGGCGGCACCACCGATATCGCCATCTTCACCGAGGGCGCCATCCGCCATACGGCAGTGATCCCGATCGCCGGCGATCAGGTCACGAACGACATCGCCATGGCGCTGCGCACCCCGACCCAATACGCCGAAGAAATCAAGATTCGTTATGCTTGCGCACTGGCCAAACTGGCCGGTCCCGGCGAAACCATCAAGGTACCCAGCGTTGGCGATCGGCCGCCGCGGGAACTGTCGCGCCAAGCGCTTGCCGAAGTGGTCGAGCCGCGTTACGACGAGCTCTTCACCCTGGTTCAGGCCGAACTGCGTCGCAGTGGCTACGAAGACCTGATTCCGGCTGGGATCGTCCTGACCGGTGGCACCTCCAAGATGGAAGGCGCCGTCGAGCTGGCCGAGGAGATCTTCCACATGCCGGTGCGCCTGGGCGTACCCCACAGCGTCAAAGGCCTGGCCGACGTCGTGCGCAATCCCATCTATTCCACCGGCGTGGGGCTGCTGCTGTACGGACTGCAGAAGCAATCCGATGGCATCTCCCTGTCCGGCAGCAGCTTCAGCAGCGACGAACCCAAGACACCGGTACTGGAAAAGCTCAAACGCTGGGTCCAGGGCAATTTCTGATTTACCACCGCGGTAAACGTAGGCAACACAACTAGAAAGGAAGGAGAGGGGAAATGTTTGAACTGGTAGATAACGTCCCGCAAACAGCAGTCATCAAGGTTATCGGCGTAGGTGGCGGCGGCGGCAACGCCGTGAACCACATGGCCAAGAACAACGTTGATGGCGTCGAATTCATTTGCGCCAACACCGATGCGCAGGCGCTGAAGAACATCGCCGCGCGCACCGTGCTGCAGCTCGGCCCGGGTGTGACCAAGGGCCTGGGCGCTGGCGCCAACCCTGAAGTAGGCCGCCAGGCCGCCATCGAGGACCGCGAGCGTATCGCCGAGGTCCTGGAAGGCGCCGACATGGTCTTCATCACCACCGGCATGGGTGGCGGTACCGGTACCGGTGCTGCGCCGATCATCGCCGAGGTTGCCAAGGAAATGGGCATCCTCACTGTGGCCGTGGTCACCCGTCCGTTCCCGTTCGAGGGCCGCAAGCGCATGCAAATCGCCGACGAGGGCATCCGCTCGCTGGCAGAAAGCGTCGACTCGCTGATCACCATCCCGAACGAAAAACTGCTGACCATCCTGGGCAAGGACGCTAGCCTGCTGGCCGCCTTCGCCAAGGCTGACGATGTTCTGGCCGGTGCCGTTCGCGGTATCTCCGACATCATCAAGCGCCCGGGCATGATCAACGTCGACTTCGCCGACGTGAAAACCGTCATGAGCGAAATGGGCATGGCCATGATGGGTACCGGCTGCGCCAGCGGCCCGAACCGCGCTCGCGAGGCTACCGAAGCCGCGATCCGCAACCCGCTGCTGGAAGACGTCAACCTGCAGGGCGCCCGCGGCATCCTGGTGAACATCACCGCCGGTCCCGACCTGTCCCTGGGCGAATACTCCGACGTGGGTAACATCATCGAGCAGTTCGCTTCCGAGCACGCCACCGTGAAAGTGGGCACCGTGATCGATCCGGACATGCGCGACGAACTGCACGTCACCGTGGTCGCCACCGGTCTGGGCGCGCGCCTGGAGAAGCCGGTCAAGGTGGTCGACAACACCGTCCAGACCCAGGCCGTCAGCTCCCAGGCTCCGGTGCAGCGCGAGCAGCAGTCGGTGAACTACCGCGACCTGGACCGTCCGACCGTCATGCGCAACCAGAACCACGGCGGCGCTGCCACCGCGGCCAAGCTGAACCCGCAGGACGATCTGGACTACCTGGATATCCCGGCCTTCCTGCGTCGTCAGGCCGATTGAGTCGATTTATCAGGAGTATCAATGTGATTGGTGTTCAGCAAAGGGCGGTTCTGCTATCATCGCCGCCCATTGTTGACAACAGTTCGCAACTTGCGCGAAAGCGGCCAAAGCCATGATCAGACAACGCACCTTGAAGAACATCATCCGGGCGACCGGTGTCGGCCTGCACTCCGGGGAGAAGGTTTACCTGACCCTGAAGCCGGCTCCCGTCGATACCGGCATCGTGTTCTGCCGGACCGATCTCGACCCTGTGGTGGAAATTCCCGCCCGGGCCTCGAACGTCGGCGAAACCACCATGTCGACCACCCTGGTCAAGGGTGACGTCAAAGTGGATACCGTGGAGCATCTGCTTTCGGCCATGGCCGGCCTGGGTATCGACAATGCCTATGTCGAGCTGTCCGCGTTGGAAGTACCGATCATGGACGGCAGCGCAGGTCCCTTCGTATTCCTGATCCAGTCCGCTGGCCTGCAAGAGCAGGAAGCGGCCAAGAAGTTCATCCGCATCAAGCGCGAAGTAACGGTGGAAGAGGGCGACAAGCGCGCCACCTTCGTTCCGTTCGACGGCTTCAAGGTGAGCTTCGAAATCGATTTCGATCACCCGGTCTTCCGTGGTCGCACCCAGAAAGCCGTGGTGGATTTCTCCAGCACTTCCTTCGTCAAGGAAGTCAGCCGCGCCCGTACCTTCGGGTTCATGCGCGACATCGAGATGCTGCGTTCGCAGAACCTGGCTCTGGGTGGCAGCGTGGAGAACGCCGTCGTGGTCGACGAGTATCGAGTGCTCAACGAAGACGGCCTTCGTTACGAGGACGAGTTCGTCAAGCACAAGATCCTGGACGCCATTGGTGACCTGTACCTGCTGGGTAACAGCCTCATCGGCGAGTTCATCGGCTACAAGTCCGGTCACGCCCTGAACAACCGTCTCCTGCGTACCCTCATCGCAGACAAGGACGCTTGGGAAGTGGTGACCTTCGAGGACGCCAAGACCGCGCCGATCTCCTATATGCGACCCGCTGCGGCCGTATAAGGAAACCTCCTCCTTTCAGCTACAACTTCAAAGGCCACCCTCGGGTGGCCTTTTTTTATGCCGTTGCTTTTATTCCTGGCCCGTTTCCGGTGGCTTGCGGCTGCGGCTGGCTAGGCGTTCGAGAGCGGCTTTCAGCTGCGGATTGCTGATGCCCTCGGCTGCTTCGTGCAGGGTCGCGGAAGCGGACTCGGTGATGCGGTTGGTGTTCACGCGGACAGGTGCCTGGATCGCTGGCTGGACCTTGAACAGGATGCGCGTGAGTCCCCTGAACTCCTCGAACGTGGCCAGTTGCCGCAGCAGGCGGTTCTGCTGGTAGCGCAGGCGCGTGGCCCAATGGCCATCGGTGACCACCAGCAGCAGGCTGCCTTCGCGCCAGGAGGCGATGCGGCAATAAGGGCGCGCGGCCGGCTGCAATTGCGAGTCGAGCAACTCCTGCAGGCGCGAGAGGCGTTGCGCCTGCGCGAACAATGACTGCAGCGGCTTGGCTTCGCGCAGCAGCTTGGTCATCGCCTTGGCGGGCAGGGGGCGGAAGGCCATCAGGAGCAACCGGGAGTGAATGAAGAAGGATGGTAACAGATGCGCTGGGGGCCAGATGCCACCGTCCACCCTTGAACTTGGCAGTCCGCGTCACCATATCACCCACTCGGATGCAAAGTTGTCCGCCCATGCATTGCCCCCAAGCTCGCAGAATGCGAAGCTTCGGAGGATGACTCCGGCACTTTTTTCCCGGAAGTTTCCGGGTAGAATGCCCGCTTCATTGCCGTTCCGCGCCGCGGCCAGCCAGTCGGGCAGCCCTCCAATTCTCCAGTTCGGATGACCCAGTCGATATGTTTGCGCCTTTGTTGAAAAAACTCTTTGGAAGCAAGAACGAGCGCGAAGTGAAGCGCATGGCCAAGCAGGTCCAGGCCATCAATGCACTCGAGCCCCAGATGGTCCCGCTTTCCGATGAGCAACTGAAGGCCAAGACCGAAGAGTTCAAGGCGCGTGTCGCCAAGGGCGAAAGCCTCGACCAGATCCTGCCGGAAGCCTTCGCCGTTGCCCGCGAGGCCGGCAAGCGCGTCATGGGCATGCGCCACTTCGATGTGCAGTTGATCGGCGGCATGACCCTGCACGAAGGCAAGATCGCCGAGATGCGTACCGGTGAAGGTAAAACCCTCGTAGGTACCCTGGCCGTCTACCTGAACGCCCTGGCCGGCAAAGGCGTGCACGTGGTCACCGTGAACGACTACCTGGCTCGCCGCGATGCCAACTGGATGCGTCCGCTGTATGAATTCCTCGGCCTGACCGTGGGCATCGTCAGCCCCTTCCAGCCGCCGGAAGAGAAGCGCGCCGCCTACGCCGCCGACATCACCTACGGCACCAACAACGAATTCGGTTTCGACTACCTGCGCGACAACATGGCGTTCAGCCTGGAAGACAAGTTCCAGCGCGAACTGAACTTCGCCGTGGTCGACGAAGTGGACTCCATCCTCATCGACGAGGCGCGGACTCCGCTGATCATTTCCGGCCAGGCCGAAGACAGCTCTGAGCTGTACATCAAGATCAACAAGCTGATCCCGCGCCTCAAGCGTCACGTCGAGGAAGTCGAGGGCCAGGTGACCCAGCAGGGCCACTACAGCATCGACGAGAAGACCCGCCAGGTCGAACTCAACGAGCAGGGCCATGCATACGTCGAAGAGCTGCTGACCCAGAACGGCCTGCTGGCCGAGGGCGAGAGCCTGTACTCGGCGCACAACCTCAGCCTGCTGACCCACGTCTACGCCGCGCTGCGTGCCCACACCCTGTTCCACCGCAACGTGGAATACATCGTCCAGGGTGACCAGGTCCTGCTGATCGACGAGCACACCGGCCGCACCATGCCGGGCCGCCGCCTCTCCGAGGGCCTGCACCAGGCCATCGAGGCAAAGGAAAACCTGCCGATCCAGGCCGAGAGCCAGACCCTGGCCTCGACCACCTTCCAGAACTACTTCCGCCTCTACACCAAGCTGGCCGGCATGACCGGCACCGCCGACACCGAGGCCTTCGAATTCCGCCAGACCTACGGCCTGGACGTGGTGGTGATCCCGACCCACCGTCCGGTGGCCCGTAAGGACTTCAACGACCTGGTCTACCTGACCCAGGACGAGAAGTACGCCGCCATCATCACCGACGTGCAGCAGTGCCAGGCACTGGGCCGTCCGATCCTCGTGGGTACCGCTTCGGTCGAAACGTCCGAATACGTCTCGCAGCTGCTGCAGAACGCCGGCATCGAGCACAAGGTACTGAACGCCAAGTACCACGAGAAGGAAGCCGAGATCATCGCCCAGGCCGGTCGTCCGGGCTCGGTCACCATCGCCACCAACATGGCCGGTCGCGGTACCGACATCCTGCTGGGCGGCAACTGGGAAGTGGAAGTCGCCGCGCTGGAGAACCCCACCGACGAGCAGGTCGCGCAGATCAAGGCCGACTGGCAGAAGCGCCACCAGCAGGTCATCGAGGCGGGCGGCCTGCACGTGATCGCTTCCGAGCGCCACGAATCCCGCCGTATCGACAACCAGCTGCGCGGCCGTGCCGGTCGTCAGGGCGACCCGGGTTCCAGTCGCTTCTATCTGTCGCTGGAAGACCACCTGATGCGCATCTTCGCCTCCGACCGGGTGAAGAACTTCATGAAGGCCCTCGGCATGCAGCCGGGCGAGGCGATCGAGCACCGCATGGTGACCAACGCTATCGAAAAGGCGCAGCGCAAGGTCGAAGGCCGCAACTTCGATATCCGCAAGCAACTGCTGGAGTTCGACGACGTCGCCAACGAGCAGCGCAAGGTGATCTACCACATGCGCAACACCCTGCTCGCGGCCGACAACATCGGCGAGACCATCGCCGAGTTCCGCGAAGAGACGCTGAACAATACCGTCAGCGAGCACATCCCGCCGCAGTCGCTGCCCGAGCAGTGGGACGTGGCCGGCCTGGAAGCCGCGCTATACAGCGATTTCGGTCTGAAGCTGCCGATCCAGCAGTGGCTGGATGACGACGAGAAGCTCTACGAGGAAACCCTGCGCGAGAAGATCCTCGCCGAGCTGGTTGCCGCTTACCACGAGAAGGAAGAGCTCGCCGGCGAAGAAGCCCTGCGCACCTTCGAGAAGCAGATGCTGCTGCGCGTGCTGGACGACCTGTGGAAGGACCACCTGTCCACCATGGATCACCTGCGTCACGGCATCCACCTGCGCGGCTACGCGCAGAAGAACCCGAAGCAGGAGTACAAGCGCGAGTCGTTCAACCTGTTCCAGGACCTGCTGAACTCCATCAAGCGCGACACCATCCGCGTACTGTCCTTCGTCCAGGTTCGCCGCGAAGACCCGGCCGAAGAAGAGGCGCGTCTGCGCCGCGAAGCCGAGGAAATGGCCAAGCGCATGCAGTTCCAGCATGCCGAAGCGCCTTCCATGGACCAGGTCACCAGCGAGCCGGAAGAAGAAGGCGAGCTGCCGGCGGACAACGTGGTGCCGATGGAGCCCATCCGCAACGAACCGAAGATCGGCCGCAACGAGCCGTGCCCTTGCGGTTCGGGCAAGAAGTACAAGCACTGCCACGGTCAGGTGGAATAACGCCTCCCGACCCTGATACCAACGCCGCGACCGGCCCTGCCGCTCGCGGCGTTTTTCACATCTGATCCACTGATTTGTTCACTGACTAGATAGGAGCGCGCCACATGGCTGTTGGTCTCGGCCCCATGTCCACCCTGCACCCGGTCCCCGGTTTCGAACTCGGCATCGCCTCCGCCGGCATCAAGCGACCCGGCCGCAAGGACATCGTGGTGATGCGCTGCGCCGAAGGTTCCACCGTGGCCGGTGTGTTCACCACCAACGCCTTCTGCGCCGCCCCGGTGATCCTGGCGCGCAAGCGCTTCCTGGGCCCGGTGCGCTACCTGCTGACCAACACCGGCAACGCCAACGCCGGTACCGGCGAGTCCGGCCTGGCCAACGCCGCCCGTACCTGCGCCAAGCTGGCCGAGCTGGCCGGCGTGCCCGAAAGCGCCGTGCTGCCGTACTCCACCGGCGTGATCGGCGAGCCGCTGCCGGTCGAGAAGATCGAAGCCGCGCTGCCCGCCGCGCTGGCCAACCTGTCGGTGGATAACTGGGCCGACGCAGCCGCCGGCATCATGACCACCGACACCCTGCCCAAGGGCGCCAGCCGCCAGTTCCAGCACGACGGCGTGACTATCACCGTCACCGGCATCAGCAAGGGCGCCGGCATGATCAAGCCGAACATGGCCACCATGCTCGGCTACATCGCCACCGACGCCAAGGTCGCCCAGGGCGTGCTGCAGGACCTGCTGCGCGACGCGTCGAACAAGTCCTTCAACCGCATCACCATCGACGGCGACACCTCCACCAACGACTGCTGCATGCTGGTCGCCACCGGCCAGGCCGCGCTGCCGGAAATCACCGCCGCCTCCGGCGCGCTGTTCGCCGCGCTGAAGCAGGCCGTGCTGGACGTTTCCATGGAGCTGGCGCAGGCCATCGTCCGCGACGGCGAAGGCGCCACCAAGTTCGTCACCGTGCAGGTGAACGGCGGCGCGACTCACCAGGAATGCCTGGATGTCGGCTACGCCGTGTCCCACTCGCCGCTGATCAAGACCGCGCTGTTCGCCTCCGACCCGAACTGGGGCCGCATCCTCGCCGCCGTCGGCCGGGCCGGCGTGCCGGACCTGGACGTGAGCCTGATCGACGTGTTCCTGGACGACGTGGCCATCGCCAGCCGTGGGTGCCGCGCCGCCAGCTACACCGAGGACCAGGGCGCGAAGGTCATGGCCCAGGAAGAGATCACCATTCGCATCGATCTCGGCCGTGGCACCTGCAGCGAGACCATCTGGACCACCGACCTGTCCCACGAGTACGTGAAGATCAACGCGGAATACCGTACTTAAGGGCAGCGGTAAGCTTGAAGCTGCAAGCCACAAGCAAGAGCTGCCTGGCTTGCAGCTTGCAGCTTCAGCTCGCATTCCCGATTTTCATGGATAGATGAAAATCGGGAATTTGTTTTCATGGCTGCCGCGCTCTAAGGTCTCCTGACTGACCCCTCAAGAGCATCGCATCCATGTCCCTCACCCTGATCATCGGCAGCAAGAACGTCTCTTCCTGGTCCCTGCGCGGCTGGCTGTCCATGCAGCTCACCGGTGCCGAGTTCGAGGAAATCCTCATTCCCCTGGGTGGCCAGGACACCGCGCGGCGCATCCGCGAACACTCGCCCAGCGGAAAAGTGCCGGCGCTCAAATGCGAACACGGGCTGATCTGGGATTCCCTGTCGATTGCCGAATACCTCGCCGAGCGCTTCCCCGAGGCCCACCTGTGGCCGCGTGGCGAAGCGGCCCGCGCCCTGGCGCGCACGGTCTGCGCCGAGATGCACAGCGGCTTCATGGCGCTGCGCTCGAGCATGCCGATGGACATCCAGCGCAACCAGCCGCTGGCCGAGGTGCCGGAAGCCGTGGAGGCGGACATCGCACGCATCGTCGAGCTCTGGGCGCTGTGCCGCCGACAGTTCGGCCAGGACGGCCCGTTCCTGTTCGGCCACGCCAGCATTGCCGATGCCTTCTATGCGCCTGTGGCGACCCGCCTGCGCAGCTACTGCGTGACCCTGCCGATCGAGGCGCAGAACTACGTCGATGCGATCTACGCCTGGCCGGCCTTCCGCCCCTGGCTCGACGCGGCGATGCTCGAACGCGCCTGATCGCGGCGGCCAATGACGGTAGAATGCGCGTCTGCGCGGGCCCTGCCTGAATCGGATTGAGGAGTAGCACTGTGAAACGAGTACATGTCGCCGCCGCCGTGATTCGCGGACTCGATGGCCGGGTGCTGATCGCCCGCCGTCCGGACGACAAGCACCAGGGCGGTCTCTGGGAGTTTCCCGGCGGCAAGGTGGAAGAGGGCGAAGCGGTGCAGGTCGCCCTGGCCCGCGAGCTGAAGGAAGAGCTCGGCATCGACGTCGAGCAGGCGCGCCCGCTGATCCGCGTGCAGCATGACTACAGCGACAAGCAGGTGCTGCTGGATGTCTGGGAAGTCTCCGGCTTTTCCGGCGTGCCGCACGGTGCCGAGGGCCAGCCGCTGGCCTGGGTCGCCCCGCGCGACCTGCCGGACTACGAGTTCCCGGCGGCCAACGAGCCGATCGTACAGGCCGCGCGCCTGCCTGATCGCTACCTGATCACGCCCGATGGCCTGGAAATCCCCCAGCTGGTGCAGGGCGTTCGTGCCGCTGTCGCCAGTGGCATCCGTCTGATCCAGCTGCGCGCGCCGAACATGTACAGTCCCGAATACCGCGACCTCGCCGTCGACGTGCAAGGCCTGTGCGCCGGCAAGGCGCAGCTGATGCTCAAGGGCCCGCTGGAGTGGCTGGGCGACTTCCCGGCTGCCGGCTGGCACCTGACCTCCGAACAGCTGCGCAAGTACGCGCCCAATGGTCGTCCGTTCCCCCGCGAGCGCCTGCTGGCGGCTTCCTGCCACAGCGCCGAGGAGCTGGAGCTGGCGGCGCGCATGGGCGTGGACTTCGTCACTCTGTCGCCGGTGCAGCCCACCGAGAGCCATCCGGGCGAACCGGCGCTGGGCTGGGACGCAGCGGCGGGGCTGATCGATGGCTTCAACCAGCCGGTGTTCCTGCTCGGTGGCGTCGGCCCGCAGGATGTCGAGCGCGCCTGGCAGGCCGGCGCTCAGGGCGTGGCGGGTATTCGCGCGTTCTGGCCGAAAAGCGAAGGTTGACTCCGCTGAGCTGACGGCTCTTCGTAGGAGCGGGCTTGCTCGCGAACGGGTTGGGCTTCGGTGCCGTGCGGTTCGCGAGCAAGCTCGCTCCTACAGGTTGGCGGCATCCTCGTTTCGTAGGAGCGGACCTTGTCCGCGAAGTCCTGCCGCCACGCTGGAGATGAAGGCGCCTCCATGGCGGCACGTGGGCGCCACACCTTGGCGTTTCCCGGCGGCGGCAGATTCCGCCCCGAGGGATTTCGCGGACAAGGTCCGCTCCTACGCCAATTGCCGGCCTGGCGCTCCTGCAGTTTCGATCAGGCTGGCTTTTCCGCTGCCTGCCAGAGAATCTCTTCCACGCCCTGGCGGCGGGCGATGAAGCGGGCGGCGACGAACAGCAGGTCGGAGAGCCGGTTCAGGTAGCGCAGGCCCGCGCCTTCCAGTGGTTCCTCGGCATTGAGTTGCTGGCAGCGGCGTTCCGCGTTGCGTGCCTGGGCGCGGCACAGGTGGGCGAGGGCGACGAGGCGGGAGCCGCCGGGCAGGATGAAGTTCTTCAGCGGCCCGAGTTCCTCGTTCCAGCGGTCGATCACCTCCTCCAGGCGCTCCACTTCGGCGTCGTTCAGCGCGCGGTATTCCGGCA
Organism: Pseudomonas sp. Pseusp97; assembly: GCF_047304025.1. NCBI lineage: Bacteria > Pseudomonadati > Pseudomonadota > Gammaproteobacteria > Pseudomonadales > Pseudomonadaceae > Pseudomonas > Pseudomonas sp. Pseusp97. The sequence goes on from NZ_JBGLYK010000003.1 coordinate 77,465, forward strand.
TCGCCAGCTCACCCCCCAGGTCGAACAGACGATGCTGGATCGGCGCCAGTACGCCGATCGCTTCTTCCAGCGCGCTGCTGCGCGCCTCGTGCAGTCCGGCCAGCAGCAGGCCGAGATGACTGTTCAGCTCGTCCACCGCGCCCATGGCTTCCACCCGCGGGTGGTGCTTGGGCACGCGGCGGCCATCGGCCAGGCCGGTTTCTCCGGCGTCGCCGGTACGGGTGTAGATCTTCGACAGACGATTACCCATGGTTCATTGCTCCTTGTCGCCCTGCGCCAATAGCGGCAGCGGCGGGGAAATCTCGGCGGCCAGCGGCAGACGAATGGTGAAGCAGGTGCCGACGCCCAGCTCGGACTGCACCTCCATCTGTCCCTTGTGATTGTTGGTGACGATGAAATACGAGACCGAAAGCCCCAGCCCGGTACCCTGACCGACTTCCTTGGTGGTGAAGAAGGGCTCGAAGATGCGTTTGCGCACGTTCTCCGGCATGCCGCAGCCGTTGTCTTCCACCTGGATTTCCGCCCAGGGCGGATTGAGCCGGGTGCGCAGGATGATGCGGCCGAACTCGCCTTCTTCCTCGTCATCGCGCAGGTGGATGGCCTGGGCGCCGTTCTTCAGCAGGTTGAGCAGCACCTGCTCGATTTCGTTGGCGATCACCGGCACAGGGCCGAGGCGCTTGTCGTACTCGTGGACGATTTCCAGCGACTTGAAATCGAAGCCACCGGTCAGGTCGAAGTCGTTGCCGGCGATCTCCACGGCCTGTTCCAGCAGTGCCGGCAGCTCGCAGGCGGCCATCTGCCGGTGGCTGCGGCGGCTGAAGGAGAGCATGTGGGTGACGATCTTCGCCGCCCGCGAGCCGGCGTACTGGATGCCGTCCATCAGCTTGGGAATCTCCCGCGCTTCCAGATAGTGGTTGAGGTCGTCCAGGCGTACGCCGACTTCGGCGGCCACTTCCAGGTTCTTCGGCAGGTCCGGTGACAGGCGCCGGCGGATGTTCTGCACGTTGTGCAGGATCGCGCCCAGCGGGTTGTTGATCTCGTGGGCCATGCCGGCGGCGAGGCCGCCCACGGAAAGCATCTTCTCCGACTGCACCATCATCTCCTCCATCCCGAGGCGATCGGTGATGTCGTCGATACGGATCACCGCGCCACGCCCGGTGCCGCCCATCAGCGGGTAGAAGGTCAGCGCATAGTGGCGCGGGGCGTCGGTGAGCGCCCAGGTGACGCGCTCGACGCGCTCGACCTTGTGCTGCTCGGCTGCGCGGGTGAGCTGCGGCAGGAACGGCTTGAGCGAAGGGAAGGCGAGGAACACCGGCTGGTTCACCGCGTCGTCCAGGCTGGTGCCGGAGAGCTGGCTGGCCTCCTGGTTCCATTGGGTGACGTAGAGCTGCTCGTCCACCGCGATCAGTGCCGACGGCATGGAGTCGATGATGCTGTTGAGGTAGTGCTGGAAACCGGTGAGCTTCTTCTCGATCTTGCCGCGCACCTGGACTTCCAGCTCCAGCTTGCGGTTCGAGCGGCGGGTCTCCTCGGCCAGCGACTGGGCCTGCTCGACGGCTTCCTGGGCATCGTCGCGGGCGCGCTTGAGCTGCTGTTCGCGGGCCTCGATGCGGGTGAGCATGGTGTTGAAGGCGTCGGCGAGGCGACCGATCTCGTCGGCATTGCCGCGCTCGGCGCGCAGGGCGTAGTTCTCCTCGCGGGTAACCTGGCGCGACAGCTCCTCCAGGCTGCGGATCGGCCGGGTGATGAGGCGGCGGATCTGCTGGGCGATGAGCAGCCAGAGCAGCACCGAGACGGCGAGGATCACCAGGCTGGCGGTGAGGGTGCCGGTATAGAAGGCGCCAGGCAGTTCGCTGCTGGCCACCAGCAGCAGGTAGCCGCTGTTGCGCCCGGCCTGGGGCAGTTCGAACAGGGCGTTGAGGCGGTATTCGTGCTCGCGCCAGCGCTCGAGATGATCCAGGCGCTCCGGCAGGGCCACCGGGCCATTGCCCGGCGTCTGCGCAATACGCTCGCCATTGCTGTCGTAGAGCGCGGCGGCACGCAGCGGCTGATAGTCGTCCAGCTGGCGCAGCAGCACCTGGGCCTGGGTCGGCGAGGATAGTGCCGGCTCGCTGAGCGCGGGGTTGGCGATCAGCCGGCCGATGGTCTGCAGCGCCTGGGGCGCGACGCTGTCTTGGGATATCCAGTAGGCAGCACTGATGAAGGCCAGATTGGCCACCAGCATCACGGTCGCCAGCAGCACCAGCAGGGCGGCGAGGATTTTCTGGCCGACCGGCAGGTCTTCCAGGCGCTGGCGCAGGTTCATGGGTGAAGGCATGGGCGCGTCAAACAGAAAAGCAGGGGAGGCGGGCAGGGTAGCCCGCCATCAGTTGTCGGGCAATCCGCGCGCCGCCAGGTAGTTCCGCAGGCGCTCATGCAGGTCGCGCAGTCGCGGCAGCGCCAGGTTCAGGCGATCACCTTCGCGGCAGGCATGCCCGAGCAGGTAGGCGATCTCGCTGCGCCGGCCCTTGGCGACGTCCTGGTACATCGAGGAGAAGTTCGCCGCGGTGGCGCCGATCACCCGCTCCACGTCGCCCTGCAGCTCGCGGGCGGCAGCGGCGTAGCCGACGGCGTGCAGCAGTTGGCCCAGTTCGTCGCAGAGGCTGGCGACTTCACCGGGGTGGCCGGCCAGTTCACCGTTGCGGCATTGGTGCAGCACCGTGAGCGGGTTGATCGCGCAGTTCAGCGCGAGCTTGCGCCACAGGCGTTCGAGGATGTCGCCGCTCCACTGCACGGGAATCTCCGCGCGGCGCAGGTCGGCCAGCCATTCCGGTGCGGCGCCGCCCTGTTCGTCGCCCAGCCAGGTCTGGCCCTGGCCTGCGAACACCACGCGGAAATCGGACTCGCGGAAGGCACCTTCGGTGCTCGACGCATACAGGCAGCGGGCGCGGGGCAGGTGCGCGCTGACTGCCTGCTGGCTGCCCAGGCCATTCTGCAGCAGGACGATCTCGGCAGCGGGTGCCAGCCGCGCGGCGACGCTGGCAGCGGCGGATTCGGCGTCATAGGCCTTGCAGGCCAGCAGCAGGCGCTGGATCGGGGCGCCCTGGGCGGCAGTCTCCGCCGGGATCGGGTAGAGGCTCTCGCGGCCGTCTTCCACCAGGGTGACGCCGCCGAGGGCGCGGTAGGCATTGAGGCGCTGGCGGTCGCGCAGCAGCAGGCGCACCGGCAGGCCGGCGCGGGAAAGGCGGGCGGCCCACAGGCAACCGAGGCTGCCGGCGCCGAGGATGGTCCAGGTCATGGGAATAACTTCGCGGGTCGAGGGCTTACCGCGAAGTTTAGCGCAGGCCGGTCAGCCGGCTGGCGTTGATTCGCCCGCTGGCGAAGGCGTCGGGCAGCAGCGCACGGCCTTGCTGCATCACCTGTTCGACTTCCAGGGGCAGCGCCTTGGCGTCGAGACCGACCAGGCTGATGCCGGCCTTGAGGGTGACGAAGCCTTCGCTGGTCTTGAAGGCCTTGAGGTTCAGGCCTTCATGCAGGCGGCGGAAGCTGCTGGGCGAGCATTCCTGCAGGTCTTCGAGCAGGGTGATCAGGGCGAAGTGCTGGCCATCGATGCGCGCCAGGACGTCCAGCGGCCGCACCAGTTGTTGCAGCCGACGGGCGACGCCATGCAGCAGTTCGTTCTGGAACGGCTGGCCGTGCTTCTGCCCCAGTTCGGCCAGCTCCGGCAGGCCGATCAGCATGTAGCACACCGCACCGCCGCGGGATTCCACCTGGCGGATGCTGTCGGCCAGCTTCTGCTTCAGGTAGCGCTGGTTGCCCAGGCCCGTGGCGCTGTCCACCAGGTTGCGCTCCTCCAGGCTGGTGATGTTCTCGGTGAGCAGGCGGTTTTCCATCAGCAGGCGCTGCAGGGTGTTGCTCAGGCGGTCGGCGGCCAGCACGCGCGGCACCAGTTGCTCGTTCATCGAGGACTTGCTGACGAAGTCGTCCACGCCTCGGTCGAAGGCTTCGGCCAGGGCGTTGTCGCCCTCCTTGCCGGTGAGCAGGATGATGTAGGTGTAGTGGTCGCCGCTCTCGTCCAGCTGGCGCACCCGGGCGGTCAGTTCCAGGCCGTCCATCTCGGGCATCAGCCAGTCGGCGAGAAGGACGCTGACCGGCTCCTTTTCCAGCAGGTCGAGCGCTTCGCTGGCACTGCTGGCAAAGCGTACGTTCTGATAGCCTGCCTGGCTCAGCGCGCGGCCGATCATGGCGCTGGAGAACTTGGCATCGTCGACCACCAGGATGCTGAGATGGTTGGTTGGCATGAAAAGGAATGTCTCGCAAACGGGTGGGAAATGCCGACTCTCGCTGTCAGAGGCCGGGCGCGGTCGTATCTGTCAGTTATAATGACCGCGCATTTTTATCGTCAAGCCAGGCTCGATGCTGACTGTGAACCGCATCGCGCCGTCCATCTGGAGAGATGTCATGCCTTCGTTCGACGTGGTGTCCGAACTGGACAAACACGAACTGACCAACGCCCTGGATAACGCTGCCAAGGAACTGGACCGCCGTTTCGACCTGAAGGGCAAGTGCAGCTTCGAAACCAAGGACAAGTCCGTCACCCTGACCGCCGAGGCGGATTTCATGCTCGAGCAGATGCTCGACATTCTTCGCTCCAGCCTGGTCAAGCGCAAGATCGATGTGCAGTGCATCGAGACCAAGGATCCGTTCGCCTCGGGCAAGGTGGTCAAGCAGGAAGTGAATTTCCGCGAGGGCATCGACAAGGACCTGGCGAAGAAGATCGTCGCGCTGATCAAGGACAAGAAGCTCAAGGTACAGGCCGCCATCCAGGGCGAGCAGGTACGTGTCACCGGCAAGAAACGCGACGACCTGCAGGAAGCCATCGCGCTGCTGCGTGGCGAGTCGCTGGGCATGCCGCTGCAGTTCAACAACTTCCGCGACTGATTCCCTTCAGCGGAACCTCGTCGCCCGAGCGACGTCGCAGTTAAGAGTCGCTCGGCGAACACCCGACCGCCATGGCTTGCCATGGCGGTTTTGTTTTTGGAATGGCAATAGACAAGGGGCCTGCATCCATGGATATGAATTACGAGCACATCGTCAACAGCGCGGAGGCCTGGACGCCGGTCGTCCTGGCCTACCTGGGCAATGCCGTGCTGGCGCTGCTGACCCTGCTGATCGGCTGGTGGGTGATCAATCTGCTGACCCGCCGAGTGGGCGGCGTATTGTCGACCCGCCACGTGGACAAGACGCTGCAGGGCTTCATCGGCAGCATGGTGAACATCATCCTGAAGATCCTGCTGATGGTCAGCGTGGCCTCGATGATCGGCATCCAGACCACCAGCTTCGTCGCGGCCATCGGTGCCGCCGGCCTGGCCATCGGCCTCGCGCTGCAGGGCAGCCTGTCGAACTTCGCCGGCGGCGTGCTGATCCTGCTGTTCCGTCCGTTCAAGATCGGCGACTGGATCGAGGCCCAGGGCGTGTCCGGCACCGTGGACAACATCATGATCTTCCACACCGTGCTGCGCACCGGTGACAACCGCACCGTGATCGTGCCCAACGGCGCGCTGTCCAACGGCATTATCACCAACACCTCGACACAGACGACCCGCCAGGTGACCTTCGACGTGAAGCTCGCCTACGACGCCGACCTGGATGGCGCCCGTGCGATTCTCAAGGAACTGGCCGAGGACCCGCGCGTGCTCAAGTCTCCCGCTCCGGTCGTGGTCGTCGCCGGCCTGGGCGAGAATTCTGTGACCCTGTCGCTGCGCCTGTGGACGGCCAATGCCGACTACTGGGCCATTACCTTCATGCTCAACGAGCAGGTACGCCTGCGCTTGCGCGATGCCGGCATCGACCTGGCGCCGAACAAGGTCGTGCGTGTGGTCAAGGGTGAAGAAGCTTCCGTGCTCGCCGATTGATCGCGGCGGATCGCCAATGAAAAAGGCCGGCAATTGCCGGCCTTTTTCATCTGCGCTGCTTTATCGCTCAGCGTCAGTGCCTTTCGGCGCTGGGGTGCTGCGCTGGCGCTTCCGCGGGGGGCTCGGCGGCGCCGTTGGCGATGTCGTTCCTGCGCTGCAGCCACAGCCAGCCGATCAGCAGCAGGGTGGGAACGCCCAGCAGGGCGGTGAAGAAGAAGAACCGCTCGTAGCCCATGCCCTCGACCATGGCGCCGGAGTAGCCGCCGATGAAGCGTGGCAGCAACAGCATGGTGGAGCTGAGCATGGCGTACTGGGTCGCGGAAAACTTCAGGTTGGTCAGGCTCGACAGGTAGGCGACGAAGGCCGAGGTGGCGAGGCCGCCGCTGAAGTTGTCGAGCATGATGGTCACCACCAGCATGGTGACGTGGGGTTCCAGCACCTTGAGCAGGGCAAACACGTTCTGGCCCATCAGGTGCGGATCGTCGATCGCGCCCATCTGCGCCAGCATGGCGAACAGCAGGTTGGTCGCGGCCGAGGCCGCACCGCCGATGAACAGGATCGGCAGGATGCTGAAGCGGGCGATCAGGACCCCGCCTGCCGCGGCGCCCACCAGCGTCATGATCACGCCGAACAGCTTGCTGACGGTGGCGATGGTGTCCTTGGTGAAGCCCATGTCGATGTAGAACACGCTGGCCATGGTGCCCATGACGGTGTCCGACATGCGATAGGTGGAAATCAGCCCGAGCAGGAGCAGCGCCTGCCAGCGGTAGCGGCGGACGAACTCGGTGATCGGCGTCAGCACCGGTGCCATCAGCAGGCGGCCGGGTGCCGAGATGCAGCTCAGGGCGATCAGCAGGTAGAGAATGGCCAGCCACCATTTGCCGGCTTCGGTCATGTTGATGAACGCGGTACCGGTCACCAGCAGGATGATCAGCACGATCACCGACACGGCCTGGTGGACGAAGTCGAACTGCGGCAGGCCGCGGCCATGCACGGCCAGCAGCAGCGGGCGGCGTACTTTCGACAGCAGCTCGCGCACCGGGCGGATCTGCCGGCGGCCATGGGGCGTCATGCAGACGCCGATGAAGATCGCGTACAGCGCGGCGCGCGGCCAAGCCTGGGCGGTCAGTGCCGTGAGCATGGCCGGCACGGAAATCAGCAGCACCAGCAGGGTCAGCACCGAGAGCAACTGGTGGTTGAAGGCGAAGGCCGAACTGCCCGCCTGCGGCTGCACGTTCACCGGTGGCTCTTTCATCAGCAGCGTGGTGATCAGGCCGGGCAGGATGGCCAGGGCGCACACCGCGTAGGTCAGCGCCCAGGCCGACTGGCTGTAGTGCAGGGCGCTGGAGCCGGCCCATTCGGCAAGGAACAGCACGCCGGCGGTAGCGAACAGCACGGCGACCCGGTAGCCGGTCATGTAGCAGGCGGCCAGCGCGGCCTGGCGGGTGTTCTCGGCGATCTCCAGGCGGTAGGCGTCGATGGCGATGTCCTGGGTGGCGGAGGCGAAGGCCACCATCATCGCCAGGGCGATCAGCCAGTTCAGGTGCGCTTGCGGGTTGCACAGGGCCATGCCGAGCAGGCCGATGGCTATCAGCCCCTGGGAGAACACCAGCCAGGAGCGGCGGCGGCCCAGGCGCCCGATGAAGGGCAGGCGCCACTGGTCGAGCATGGGCGACCACACCCATTTGAAGGCGTACACCAACCCGATCCAGCTGGCGAATCCGATGGTTTCCCGAGCCACGCCTGCTTCACGCAACCACACCGAGAGGGTGGAAAGCACCAGCATATAAGGCAGGCCGGCGGCGAAACCCAGCAGCAAAAGCGCGAGGCTGGCGGGAGACTTGTAGGCAATCCATGCCTCTCGCCAGGAATGCTCTTTCATGGGGGGTGTTTTCCAGCAGGACGAAAAATTACGCGAACTCTACTAGGACTGCTCGCCGCTAGGCCAGCCGTGCCGACGTATGTCCACCCGATCGTTATGGATTCTGACACCCTCCGCACGCAATCGTGCGCGCTGCTCGTTACCCGAGACGGTGCCCAGCGGCAGGCTGATGCGTCCGCCCGAAGCGATGACGCGGTGCCATGGCAGGCGCGTGCCCTCGGGCAGTTGTCCGAGGATGCGTCCTACAAGCCGCGCGGAACGGCCCAGGCCAGCCAGGCGGGCCACATCGCCGTAGGTGATGACGCAGCCTTCCGGCACCTGGGCGATGACCAGGAATATTGCCTCGCGACGCACCTGCAGGCTTTCCAGGCCGAGATCGGCAACCGGAGCGCTGGACGGAAGCTTGGGCTTGGGCATCGGAGGCACCGTGGCAGAGGGGCTGAGGCTCAGGATACAGCCTCGAGCGGGGCGGACAAGTGAGCCGATTGGTAAGGCCCATCTGTCAGTCATTGTGAACTCCGTGCACCTGGGTCTGTCAGTCGTTGCTCTAGCGTCGGGTATCTGGATAATGCCCGGCTTTTTGCCCATTCAGTCCAGTTGAATCCGACTCATGTTCCCCAGAAGCCTGCTTTGTGTCGCTCTCGCCTCCTGCTCCTTCTCCGCCCTCGCCGATACCGTCTGGTTGAAGAATGGTGACCGCCTCACCGGCACCATCAAACTCTACGACGGCGGCAAGCTCCTGCTGGCGACCGACTACGGCGGAGAAATCACGCTGAAGTCGGACAAGATCAAGACGCTGGAGACCGACCAGAATCTCCTGGTGAAGTACGACGAGGAAACCGGCGAGCATTCCAAGGGCCTGAAGGCCTCCGAGCAGGGCAAGGTGACCCTGGTCAATGGTCAGCCTCGCACGGTGGAGCTGGCGCAGATCGAGCAGATGATGCCGCCCAAGCCGATCCTGGAAGACTGGGTATGGACCGGCAACGTCGATTTCTCCCTGGACCACAAGCAGGCGGAGAACGATGTCGAGGACTACGACATCGACTTCAAGACCAACGCCCGCCACGGCCGCTGGCGCCATAACCTGCAGGGCGAATACAACCGCGAGAAGAAGGACGACGCGGTCAGCACCAACAACTATTCGGCGCAGTACGCCCTGGACCGCTTCCTCGACGAGCACTGGTTCTGGCAGGGGCAGGCGCAGTACAAGCGCGACTGGATCGAGGACCTGCAGAAGAAGCGCACCATCGGTACCGGCCCGGGCTACCAGTTCTGGGACAACGAGCTGGGTGCGTTCTCTCTCGCCACCCTGGTCAACCGCAACGACTACGAATTCGTCGACGACGAAAAGTCGCACTTCTACAGCACCAGCCTGAAGTGGGACTACAACCGCTACCTGCTGGCCAAGCAATTCGAGCTGTTCACCAACGGCGAGGTGAGCAAGCCGCTGGAGTCCAATGTCGAGTACGAGCTGGAGAGCGAGGCGGGCATCCGCTACAAGCTCACCTCCTGGGCGTCCCTGAGCCTGAAGGCGGAGTGGGACAAGCTCAGCGGCAACGACGGTGACGTCAACGAGCGTCGCTATACCGTGGGGCTGGGCGTGGGCTGGTAAGACCGCATTCTGTAGGAGCGAGCTTGCTCGCGAACCAAGCCTCAACGCGGGGCTGTGTTCGCGAGCAAGCTCGCTCCTACAAAGAACAAAAAAGCCCCGCGCTGGCGGGGCTTTTTCATGGGCGGGCGGATTACAGGCGCAGGCCGCCGTCCAGCTCCAGCACGCGGCCGGTGTAGTAGTCGTTCTCGAGGATGTAAGCCACCGAGTGGGCGATTTCCAGCGGCTTGCCCAGGCGCTTGAGCGGAATGCCCGAAGTCATCTTCTCCAGGGCCTCGGGCTTCATGCTGGCGACCATGTCGGTCTCGATGAAGCCGGGCGCCACGCCCGCCACGCGGATGCCGTAGCGCGCCAGCTCCTTCGCCCAGACCACGGTATCGGCGGCGACGCCGGCCTTGGCTGCGGAATAGTTGGCTTGGCCCATGTTGCCGGCGCGGGAGATGGAGGAGATGTTGACGATCGCGCCTTCGTTCTTCAGCTCGATCATCTTCGCCGCCACTTCGCGGGTGCAGAGGAACACGCCGGTCAGGTTGACGTCGATCACCGCCTGCCACTGGGCCAGGCTCATCTTGCTCAGCTCGCCGTCCTTGACCTTGATGGTCAGGCCGTCGCGCAGGATGCCGGCGTTGTTGACCAGGCCATTGATGGCGCCGAAGTCGCTGGCGACCTGGGCCACCATGTGGGTAACCTGTTCTTCATTGGCGACGTTGCAGAGGTAGGCGCGGGCGTCACCGCCGGCGGCATTGCAGGCAGCCACGGCTTCGTCCAGTTTTTCGGCATTGAGGTCAACCAGCGCGACGCGCGCGCCCTTGCCGGAGAGGTACTCGCCCATGGCGCGGCCCAGGCCCTGGCAGCCACCGGTGATGATGATTACCTTGTCTTTCAATTGCATCGGAACAACCCCACGAACAGTTTCTGGTGAAAGGCCCCGCCGGCAGCTGTGAACAGAGTCATCCTGCCCGTCCGTTTACGACGGATTCTTTGCGAGGAGTCAAAAGTTGAGCGTGAAAGCTGCCAAGCATGCCCGAGAACTGCTGCTCAAGGAATACCGCGGCGTCCTCTCCACCCACTCGAAGAAGTGGCCCGGGTTCCCCTTCGGCTCCGTCGTGCCGTACTGCCTGGATGAGGCAGGGCGCCCGCTGATCCTGATCAGCCGTATCGCCCAGCACACCCATAACCTGCAGATGGACGGCAAATGTTCGCTGCTCATCGGCGAGCGCGGCGTCGACGATATCCAGGCTGCCGGCCGCCTGACCCTGCTGGCCGAGGCGCTGCTGATCGAAGACGTCGACGCCATCGCCGGCGCCGCCGAGCGTTACTACCGCTATTTCCCCGGCTCGCAGGACTACCACATCGTCCACGACTTCGATTTCTGGGTGCTGGAACCCGTGCAGTGGCGCTTCATCGGCGGTTTCGGCGATATCCACTGGCTGGGTGCCGACAGCGTGCCGCTGGCCAATCCCTTCGTCGGCGAGACGGAGAGGAGCATGGTCGAGCACATGAACAGCGACCATGCCAGTGCCATCGAGCACTACGTCGAACTGGCCGGGCTGCCCGCCGGCAAGGAAGTACAGCTGGCGGGAATTGATACTGAAGGTTTCCACCTGCGCATCGGCCAGGGCCTGCACTGGCTGCCATTCCCCGCGCCCTGCGGCAATGCTGGCGCGGTCCGCCAGGCATTGGTGCAACTGGCCAAGGCGGATGTGTGGCCGGGCAATGAAGTGATCCAGGCCTAGCAGCCCTTGGCTTTTCCCTTGAAAAGGGCGCGGGGCGTCACCACCTAGCTTTCTACCCGGGCAACGACCCCGCCAAGGATTCATCGATGCGAGTTCCCCTGTTTCTGATTCTTCTGTTCCCGCTGATCGAGCTGGCCGTGATGATCAAGGTCGGCAGCGTGATTGGCGTGGGCTGGACGCTGCTGCTGATCATCGCTGGCGCCTTCATCGGCGCCGCAGTACTGCGCGTGGCCGGCGTCGCCACTGCGCTGCGTGCCCGTGAGCGGCTCAATCGCGGCGAGCTGCCCGAGCAGGAAATGCTCGAGGGTCTGGTCATCGCCCTGGGCGGTGGCCTGCTGATGCTGCCGGGCTTCATCAGCGACGTCGTCGGCCTGCTCTGCCTGATCCCCTTCACCCGCCGCCTGATGCTCGGTCGTGTGCGCCAGCGCATGCAGGAACAGGCCGAGCGCCGCCGCGCCTTCGCCGACGATCCGGCGGCCCAGCACCGCAGCGGGCCCAGCGTGATCGAAGGCGAATACCAGCGCCGCGAAGAAGACCGCGATCGTCTGCGCTGAGCCGCGGACGGCTGGCTGGCCCGAAGCCTGCGTTCAGCAAAATTTTTTTGGTCACACCCTTGAAATGCCTTGCAGCGACCTTATGTACCGGTCACCGCAAGGTCCCTGTCGATGACAGGCTGCTCTTTTCGCGACTCGCCTGTCGGGTCGCAAACCGGCACCGCCGGATTCAATAAAACCTGCCGGGCATCGATCCGGCCGTTGGAAATCACAGTTTGGGAGAGTTACGACTATGAAGCTTCGTCCTCTGCATGACCGCGTCGTCATCCGTCGCAGCGAGGAAGAGACCAAGACCGCGGGCGGCATCGTGCTGCCGGGTTCCGCCGCCGAGAAGCCGAACCGCGGTGAAGTGGTCGCTGTTGGTGCCGGCCGCGTCCTGGACAACGGCGAAGTTCGCGCCCTGGCCGTGAAAGTGGGTGACAAGGTGGTCTTCGGCCCGTACTCGGGCAGCAACGCCATCAAGGTCGACGGTGAAGAACTGCTGGTGATGGGCGAGTCCGAGATCCTCGCCGTCCTGGAAGACTGATTCCGCGTCCTATCCAACCCACTGAATTCGATTTAGAGGAAACAGAACATGGCTGCTAAAGAAGTTAAGTTCGGCGATTCCGCCCGCAAGAAAATGCTGGTCGGCGTAAACGTCCTGGCCGACGCGGTAAAAGCGACCCTGGGCCCGAAAGGCCGTAACGTCATCCTGGACAAGAGCTTCGGCGCTCCGACCATCACCAAGGACGGCGTTTCCGTCGCCAAGGAAATCGAACTCAAGGACAAGTTCGAGAACATGGGCGCCCAGCTGGTGAAAGACGTGGCCTCCAAGGCCAACGACGCTGCCGGTGACGGCACCACCACCGCTACCGTCCTGGCTCAGGCCATCGTCAACGAAGGCCTGAAGGCCGTCGCTGCGGGCATGAACCCGATGGACCTGAAGCGCGGCATCGACAAGGCGACCATCGCCATCGTTGCCCAGCTGAAAGACCTGGCCAAGCCGTGCGCCGACACCAAGGCCATCGCCCAGGTCGGCACCATCTCCGCCAACTCCGACGACTCCATCGGCAACATCATTGCCGAAGCCATGGAAAAAGTCGGTAAAGAAGGCGTGATCACCGTCGAAGAAGGCTCGGGCCTGGAAAACGAACTGTCCGTCGTGGAAGGCATGCAGTTCGACCGTGGCTACCTGTCCCCCTACTTCATCAACAAGCCGGACACCATGGTTGCCGAGCTTGATGGCCCGCTGCTGCTGCTGGTCGACAAGAAGATCTCCAACATCCGCGAAATGCTGCCGGTGCTGGAAGCCGTTGCCAAAGCCGGCCGTCCGCTGCTGATCGTGGCTGAAGACGTCGAAGGCGAAGCCCTGGCTACCCTGGTCGTCAACAACATGCGTGGCATCGTCAAGGTCGCGGCCGTCAAGGCTCCGGGCTTCGGCGACCGCCGCAAGGCCATGCTGCAGGACATCGCCATCCTGACCGGCGGTACCGTCATCTCCGAAGAAGTCGGTCTGAGCCTGGAAGGCGCCACCCTGGAGCACCTGGGTAACGCCAAGCGCGTCGTCCTGAGCAAGGAAAACACCACCATCATCGACGGCGCCGGCGCCCAGGCTGACATCGAAGCCCGCGTCCTGCAGATCCGCAAGCAGGTCGAAGAGACCTCTTCGGACTACGACCGTGAGAAGCTGCAGGAGCGTCTGGCCAAGCTGGCTGGCGGTGTTGCCGTGATCAAGGTTGGCGCTGCCACCGAAGTCGAGATGAAAGAGAAGAAAGCCCGCGTCGAAGACGCCCTGCACGCTACCCGTGCTGCGGTCGAAGAAGGCGTGGTTCCTGGCGGCGGCGTCGCTCTGGTTCGTGCTCTGCAGGCCATCGAAGGTCTGAAGGGCGACAACGAAGACCAGAACGTCGGTATCGCTCTGCTGCGTCGCGCCGTTGAGGCTCCGCTGCGCCAGATCGTTGCCAACTCCGGCGATGAGCCGAGCGTCGTGGTCGACAAGGTCAAGCAGGGTTCGGGCAACTTCGGCTACAACGCTGCTACCGGCGTGTACGGCGACATGATCGAGATGGGTATCCTCGATCCGGCCAAGGTCACCCGTTCGGCTCTGCAAGCCGCTGCCTCCATCGGTGGCCTGATGGTCACCACCGAGGCCATGGTTGCCGAAGTGGCTGACGACAAGGCTGCTCCGGCCATGCCGGACATGGGCGGCATGGGTGGCATGGGCGGCATGATGTAAGCCACCCGGCACCTGCTGTAAGAAAAAGCCCCGCCTTGGCGGGGCTTTTTCATGGGCGTCGGATATGCCACCATGCGCCGCAGGAGATGGCATTCCTCCTTCAACCGCCCTTGTGGCTGATGATGCCTACGCATAGACCTGGAAAGGCGCGTAGGCGCTCGCCTGCAGCCTGTCCAAACTTCCCACTTCCAGGACAGGACCATGTGGAAATCCATTCTCGCCGTCTCCCTCGGAGCCGCCCTCGGGGCGCTGCTGCGCTGGGTGCTGGGGCTCAAGCTCAATACCCTCCTGCCGTCCATGCCTCCCGGCACGGTGGTTGCCAACCTGGTTGGCGGCTACATCATCGGCGCGGCCATCGCCTTCTTCGCCAACACGCCCGGTGTAGCGCCAGAATGGCGGTTGCTGATCATCACGGGCTTCTGCGGCGGCCTCACCACCTTCTCGACCTTTTCCGCCGAAGTCGTCGTGCTGTTGCAGCAAGGCCGGCTGGCCTGGGCAATGGGCACCGTCGCCACGCACCTCGCCGGTTCCCTGCTGATGACGCTGGCCGGGCTCTGGTCGGTGCAGGCGCTGATGGGGCGATAGGCCTGGAGCGGGCCCAAGCCCGCGCGGTGCAGCGGTGAGGGTTCATCGCTAGAGTGTGAAAATTCCGTCAAAGGCGCTTAAGTTCCATTTAAGCTGGTTACGCTAGGATGCATCGCGTTCGAGGAGAGCCTATGCGCATTCTGTTGGTTGAAGACAATCGGGACATCCTGGCCAATATGGCCGATTACCTGGGCCTCAAGGGCTACACGGTGGATTGCGCCCAGGATGGCCTGTCCGGATTGCACCTGGCGGCGACTTCCCACTACGACCTGATCGTGCTGGATGTGATGCTGCCGGGCCTGGACGGTTTCACCCTGTGCCGTCGCCTGCGCGAAGACGCGCGCCGCGATACCCCGGTGATCATGCTCACCGCCCGCGACCAACTGGACGACCGCCTGCAGGGCTTCCGCTCCGGCGCCGATGATTACCTGCTCAAGCCCTTTGCGCTTTCCGAGCTGGCCGCGCGCATCGAAGCGGTGCTGCGCCGCAGCCAGGGCGGCGGACGGCGCGAACTGCAGGTCGCGGACCTGAGCTACAACCTGGATACCCTCGAGGTGAATCGCGCCGGCAAGCCGCTCAAGCTCAACCCCATCGGCCTCAAGCTGCTGGCAGTGCTGATGCAGAAGAGCCCGCACGTGGTGCGCCGCGATGTGCTCGAGGAAGCCGTGTGGGGCGATGACTGCCCCGACAGCGACAGCCTGCGCAGCCATGTTCACCAACTGCGCCAGGTGATCGACAAACCTTTCGGTTCCTCCCTGCTGCACACGGTGCATGGCGTCGGCTACAAGCTGGCGGAGGAAACGCATGGAGTATAAGCAGAGCCTTTCCCGACGGATTGTCTTTGCCTTCGTACTCATGACCGCCGCCGTTGGCGGCCTGTTTTCGGTAGGAATCGTCGGCGTCGTCCACATCGTCGAGGAGCGCCTGATCTCGCGTGACCTGGGCGGCGAACTGGACCGCATCATCAATGAGGACCTGGGGAACGGCCAGGCACCCAAGCTCGACCCCGGCATGCGTTTCTTCATCAGCGATGGCGCAGGCGTCTACGCCATGCCGCCGGCGCTGCGCCGTCTGGATGCCGGCTTCCATGAGGTGTTCGACGGCGAGCTGTCGTTTCATGCGCTGGCCCGCGATATCGATGGCCGCCGTTTCGTCCTGTTGCAGGACCAGAGCGACTTCGAGGCGCGCGAGCAGATCCTCTACGCCGCGGTGGTCACCGGCTATGTATTGAGTCTGACGCTTTCCGGCCTGCTGGGCTGGCTGCTGTCGCGCAAGGTCATGGAGCCTGTGTCGCGCCTCGCGCGCCAGGTTCGTCACCGCGACCAGCTGCTCGACCTGGCGCCGCCCATGTCGCCGGACTACGCCAACGACGAGGTGGGCGAGCTGGCAGCGGCCTTCGATTACGCCATGGGGCGGCTGCACGATGTGCTGACTCGGGAAAAGCTCTTTACCAGTGATGTCAGCCACGAGTTGCGTACGCCATTGATGGTGATCGCCACGAGCTGCGAGTTGCTGGCGGAGGAGCCGGGATTGAGCTCCCGGGCGCACGCGCAACTGGCCAGGATCGCCAGCGCCTCCGAGGAGATGCGTGACCTGGTTCAGACCTTCCTTCTGCTGGCCCGTGCACAGCGCAAGGACGCCAGCATCGTTCCTCAGGCGGGGCTCCGGCAGATCGCTGACGACCTGGTGGTTCAATGGCGAGGCACGATTGAAGAGAAGGGTCTTACATTGGAATACGACCCCGCTGAGGCGATGCCGGGGCAGTTCAATGGTACTTTCCTTCGTTCCGTGATGAGTAACCTGTTGCGCAACGCCATGCATTACACCGAAAGCGGCAGCATCCGCTTACAACTTGGTCCGAATGGATTCTGGGTCGAGGACACCGGTGCCGGCATTCCGGAGGAACAGCGCGAGGCGGTTTTCCAGCCCTTCGTGCGCGGCCAGAACCCGCGTGGCGAGGGGCTCGGGCTGGGGTTGTCGCTGGTCAAGCGGATCTGCGCCTCCGAAGGCTGGGACGTCACGCTGCGACCCGCGGAACCCCATGGCTGTCGCTTCGAAGTTCGCCTAGCCGTCGTTTGACAAAATCTTCACAAGTGCGTGACCCGGCTGTGACAGGCTGGTTCGTATCGTTCGCCCTGAATTCGGGAAAGGTAATAATCCGATGAGTGAAAAATCCGTCGACCTGGAGTTCTCCCAAAAGTACGACCGTCAGCACGCAGAGCGTTACCTGCGCAAGCATCAGGCCGGACTGTCCCGGAAACTTTCCCACTGGCGCGATGTCCAGATAGGCCGCCAGGCACTCAAGCTCGCTGGCCAGCCAAACCTGGTGCTCGACCTGCCCTGCGGTGCAGGTCGCTTCTGGCCGATGCTGGCCGAGAAGGAGAATCGGGTGATCATCGGGGCGGACAATTCCCCGGATATGATCGCCGTGGCCTGTGCCGGTCAACCGAATGAGGTTGTAAAACGCGTCCGACCTTTGCAGACTTCGGCGTTTGCCATCGATCTGCCCGACAATGCCGTCGATAGCATCTTCTCGATGCGCCTGATGCACCACATCGGCGAATCCGACGATCGCTTGACGATGTTGCGCGAATTTCACCGCGTAACTCGCGATTCGGTGATCCTGTCGATGTGGGTGGATGGCAACTTCAAGTCCTGGAAACGTGCGCGCGCCGAGTCGACTCGCAAGAAACACGCCTACCAGAACCGCTTCGTGATTCCCGCCAAGACCATCGAGGCGGAGTTCCGCCAGGCTGGTTTCAAGGTCCAGGATCACATTGATTTCGTCCCGCTCATCCATATGTGGCGGGTGTACATTCTGCGTAAGGAGTGATGGATGGCCGTTGATCTGGCTTCGCTGCAGCAAATTTCCGGTGAGAACGCCATCGACCGTTGGCTCCAGGTGCCCGGCAAGTGGGTCGAGGAGCCAAACCGTCGGCGCGGCGGCGAAAGCGGCGTGCAGCGAGTCCTGACCTCTGACGGCCGGATGCTCTATCGCAAGCAGCAGATGGGCCACATCTACCGTGACCTGCTGCACCCCTTCGGCTACCCCACTGCCATTCGCGAGCGCAACGCGCTCAAGGCCGCCGAGGCCCTTGGCGTGCGGGTGCCGACCCTGGTCTATGCCGGCTGCCGCAAGGTCGATGGTGAATGGCAGGCCCTGCTGGTCACCGAATCCCTGGATGGTTTCAGCAGCCTCGAAGACTGCTACGCCCGCGGCGACCAGGAGAAGTGGGGCGACGCGCTGCACCAAAGAATTCTGCAACATTACGGTAGTACCCTTGCCAAGCTTAACGCCGGCCGTTGGCAGCATGGCTGCCTCTACCTCAAGCACGTCTTCGTGAAGGTGGACGGCGACAAGATCGAAGTGGCCCTGATTGACATGGAAAAAGCCCGCCAGCGCTTCAGCGCCCAGCGTGCTGCCCGTCACGATCTTCGCCAAGTAAAACGCCGCTCGTCGTGGACAGAGGCGCAATGGCAGGCCTTTGTCTATGGTTACCAAGCGGCGTTTGGCAGCGCCATCAAAGGGTTGCAGACATGAAGTTAGAAATTACGCGAGGTTTGCTCCTCATCGGCGCGCTCGGGGTGGCGACCCTGGCGGCGGCGGCCTGGCATGAGCCGGGGCCTTCGGTCATTTCCGGACAAGGCGGCCTGGACACCTGCCCGATACCGCCCAACCTGCGCGCCAAGCAACAGGACGTTCGTCCGGATGATGACCTGCTGCTTTTCCTGTTCGGGATGTCGCAGAGCAAGGCCCGCTGATTTCGATTCAAACCCCAAACCCCGCCTCGGCGGGGTTTTTTATGGGCGGCGGGTTTAGACTGCCGGTTCAAGCCTGCAATGAGACGAGCATGAGCGACAGCGCATTTTCCCGGCGGACCGTGCAGAACCTGCTGGATACCGACTTCTACAAGCTGAGCATGATGCAGGCGGTGCTGCACAACTACCCCAACGCCGA
Source organism: Pseudomonas sp. Pseusp97 (assembly GCF_047304025.1). Lineage (NCBI taxonomy): Bacteria > Pseudomonadati > Pseudomonadota > Gammaproteobacteria > Pseudomonadales > Pseudomonadaceae > Pseudomonas > Pseudomonas sp. Pseusp97. The sequence goes on from NZ_JBGLYK010000003.1 coordinate 95,898, forward strand.
GGTGGAGTGGGAGTTCCGCTGCCGCAACGAAGAAGATCTGCGCGCCTACCTGGACCCGCTGCGCGAGCAGATCGAGCGTCTGGCAGAGCTTTCCTTCTCCGCTCAGGACCTGGCCTTCCTCGAACGCATACCGTTCTTCAAGCCTGACTTCATCCGCTTCCTCGGCCTGTTTCGCTTCAACCCCCGCTATGTTCAGCTGGGCGTGGAGAACGAGGAGCTGTTCCTGCGCCTGAAAGGCCCGTGGCTGCATGTGATTCTCTTCGAAGTGCCGCTGCTGGCGAGCATCAGCGAGGTACGCAACCGGCACCGTCATCCGGGCACGACATTGACGATGGTCCGCGAGCGCTTGCAGGAAAAGTTCGACTGGCTGCGCAAGGAGGCCAGCGCGGAAGAACTGGCCGGCTTCAAGATGGCCGACTTCGGTACCCGCCGGCGTTTCTCCTATCCCGTGCAGGAAGCCGTGGTGCGCGACCTGCGCGATGGTTTCCCCGGCCAGTTCGTCGGCACCAGCAACGTTCACCTGGCGCGCGAGCTGGGGGTGAAGCCGCTCGGCACCATGGCCCATGAGTGGCTGATGGCGCACCAGCAGCTCGGCCCGCGGCTGATCGACAGCCAGGCCGCCGCGCTGGATGCCTGGGTTCGCGAGTATCGTGGGCAACTCGGCATTGCCTTGACCGATTGCATCACCATGGACGCCTTCCTGGCGGATTTCGACCTGTACTTCGCCAAGCTTTTCGATGGCCTGCGCCACGATTCGGGCGACCCGCTGGAATGGGCGGAAAAGGCGATCCGGCATTACGAGCGCCTGGGTATCGATCCGCTGACCAAGACCCTGGTGTTTTCCGATGGCCTGGACCTGCCGCGCGCCCTGGAAATCTACCGCGCGCTGCGGGAGCGCATCGACGTCAGCTTCGGCATCGGCACCCACTTCACCTGCGATGTGCCGGGCGTGCAGCCGATGAACATCGTGCTCAAGATGACGGCCTGCAATGGCCACCCCGTGGCGAAGATCTCCGACGCGCCGGGCAAGACCCAGTGCAAGGACGAGAACTTCCTGCACTACCTCAAGCATGTCTTCAAAGTACCGGGCTAGCCGATTGCGCAGCGCAGCGGGACGGGCCACTCTTGCTCGAGCACTCATTGCGACAGGCCCACTGAAGGGGAACAACGGATGTCAGCCACGAACGAACTCATCATCGGCGCAGGGCCCGACGGGCAGCCGGTCGGCCAGTCCTGGAAACTCGCCAACCGCCACGGCCTGATCGCCGGCGCCACCGGCACCGGCAAGACGGTGACGCTGCAGCACCTCGCCGAGTCCTTCAGCGATGCCGGCATCGCCGTATTCGCCGCCGACATCAAGGGCGACCTGTGCGGTATCGCCGCCGCCGGCAACCCGCAGGGCAAGGTGGCCGAGCGCATCGCCAGCATGCCCTGGCTGAACCACAGGCCACAGGCCTACCCGGTCAGCATCTGGGACGTCGCCGGCAAGACTGGCCATCCGCTGCGTACCACGCTGTCGGAAATGGGCCCGCTGCTGCTGGCCAACCTGCTGGAACTGACCGAGAGCCAGCAGGCCGCGCTGTTCGCCGCTTTCAAGGTGGCCGACCGTGAAGGGCTGCTGTTGCTCGACCTGAAGGACCTCAAGGCGCTGCTCAACCACTTCAAGGAACACCCGGAAATCCTCGGCGAGGACCGCGCATTGTTCACCGGTGCCTCGTCCCAGGCGCTGCTGCGGCGCCTGGCGCTGCTGGAGCAGCAGGGCGCCGAGGATTTCTTCGGCGAGCCGGCGCTGCAGCTGGAAGACCTGCTGCGGCCCGAAGCCGACGGCCGCGGCCGCATCCACCTGCTGGACGCCAGCAAGCTGGTGCACGACGCGCCCAAGGTCTACGCCACTTTCCTGCTGTGGCTGCTGGCCGAGCTGTTCGAGCAACTGCCCGAGCGCGGCGATGCGGACAAACCGATTCTGGCGCTGTTCTTCGACGAGGCGCACCTGTTGTTCAACGGCACGCCCAAGGCCCTGCAGGATCGCCTGGAACAGGTGGTGAGGCTGATCCGCTCCAAGGGTGTTGGCGTCTATTTCGTCACCCAATCGCCAGGCGACCTGCCCGATGACGTGCTGGCGCAGCTGGGTCTGCGGGTGCAGCACGGCCTGCGCGCTTTCACCGCCAAGGAGCAGAAGTCCCTGCGCGCGGTGGCGGATGGCTTCCGGCCCAACCCGGCGTTCGACACCTTGAAGGTATTGACCGAACTGGGCATCGGCGAGGCGCTGGTCGGCACGCTGGAAGAGAAGGGCACTCCCGCGATGGTCCAGCGTGTGGCCGTGGCGCCGCCGCAGTCGCGCATCGGCCCGCTGACCGACGCCGAGCGTGCCGATGTCATCCGTCGTTCGCCGCTGGCGGGCCGCTACGACCAGCCGATCGACCGCGAGTCAGCCTATGAAAAACTGACCGGCCGTGCGGACGACAAGATGGCGCCGACCGAGCAGAAGGGGGAGAAAGGCAGCGGTACCGATTTTGGCGGGATTGCCGGCGAGATCCTGGGATCACTGGCCAGCCAGGTGAGCAAGACGGTGGTGCGCCAGGCGGCGAACCAGATTGGCCGGCAGCTGGTGCGCGGGCTGATGGGGGCGCTGCTGGGCGGTAGCAAGCGACGGTGAAAGCCGGGTGCGCGTAGCGCACCCATGGCGATAACCCGTTCCGGGTTATGCGTCCTATGTCCCCCTGTTGGCGGTGGACTCTGTGTGAAACGGTTCGGGGGCGAAAGACGGCAGAACAAAGGGGGGGGGTGGGGGGTTGTGGGCGGGGTGTGGGGGAAAAAAAAAATAGGCCCCCAGCGGCGGTTTGTTTTAGGGGG
>NZ_JBGLYK010000400.1:0-2289 GCF_047304025.1 Pseudomonas sp. Pseusp97
CGGGGGGTGGTGTGGCGGGTTTTTCCCCCGCTCCCCCCCTGCCCGCCACCCCGTTCCCCCCCACCCCGCGGGTTATCCCTTGCCCCCCCACGCCCGCTCCTACAGAAAAGCGGCCTGCATAAAAAAGCCCGCAGGAGCTGCGGGCAGTTGTTCGCGGAATAGCCGCGGAGGCAAAACAAACCGGCGGGCAAGCCGCCGGAGCAATCACTCAGTACGCATCGCTCATCCCATCGGTGATGGCGATGCCTTGCTTGCGCATTTCCTCGATCAACCCGGCGCGGGTACCCGGCAGGTTGAGCAGGGCCTGGTAGCGCGTGGCTTTGACTTCCTCGGCGGTGTAGGGCTTGAACTGCGCGGGCATGCTGTCGCCGGCCATGCCTTCCTTGCGCAGCAGCCAGTTGAGCAGGTCGGCCAGTTGCGCGTCGTTCAGCGCGGACTGGGACATGCCCGGCACGCGCACGAGGAATTGCCGGCCACCGTCCACCTTGAGGAAGTTGCCGACGAAGCCGTGCAGACGCGGCGTGTCGTTGGCCTTGCTGCCGCTGCCTTCGGTGAGATGGCAGCCGGCGCATTGCAGCTGGTAGTTGGTGGCCGGGCTGTAGCTCTGCTGGGAGATCGGCTTCTGCACCTCCTCGTTGCCGGGCGCCGGCCGCTGGTGCGGATCGGGGATCGCACGGGCCTCGGCCAACGGAGCGACCAGGCTGCAGAGCAGGGCGCCGACAACGAGACTGCGCATGGGCTTTTCTCCCGACTTCAGACCGCGACGCCGCGGATGATGGTGACGGTGCAGTTGTAGATGCGCGATTCCGCGCCCAGGCACCAGTTGACGTCGTTGTTGTTGAACGGACGGTACAGCGGTTCCTCGCTTTCGTTGCGGGTACAGGCGCACTGGGAGCAGCTGTGCTTACCGCAGCAGTCGTTGTAGGAAATGATGTAGTCCTTGCCGTCTGCCGGATTGCGGCAGGTACCGATCCAGGTCACTTGCGAGGCATCGGTGCCGGGCGGGCAGGAGGTGGTGGTACCGCCGCAGCAGGAGCAGAGGAAGCCGTCGATGGAGCAGTAGCGCCAGTAGTCGCAGCTGTTCGGGTCACCCGGATCGCCGGCCTTGGGCGCCTCGGCGGCCAGGGCCTTGGAGGTGCGGTCGATCGGCAGGATGATCGGCAGGGCGGCGCCGGCCACCAGCAGCGAGCCGAAGCGGCCCAGCAGCTTGCGCCGCGAAGTGACGTTGGCCACCTGGCGGGAGGAGCGCTCGAACAGGTTGTCGAGGAATTTCATTCTTGTTCTCTCCGTGATCAGTGGCTGTGGCCGTGGCTGGCGTCGTGGGTGTGCACGTGGCCGGTGCCATTCATGTACTGCTGCAGGGTGGCGCTGCCCAGGTGCTCGACCTCGAACAGGCTGTCCAGGTGCTCGCGGGAATTCACCAGGCCCTTGGCGCGCAGCACGCCCTTGCTGTCGATCAGCGCGGCGTAGGGCAGCTTGCCGATCTGGTAGGTCATGCCCACTTCCGGGCCGACCACATAGGCCGATTTCTCCAGGCCGTGCTCGGCGATCAGCGCCTGCTGGGCGGCCATGTCGCCGTCGCTGACGTAGATCACGTCCAGCTCACCGGCCTTGTCCCTGGCGATGGATTTGATCGCCGGCAGCAGCGATTTGCAGATCGGGCAGGTCGGCGAGAGGAAGAACAGCAGCTGGCCGCGCTCGCCTTCATAGCCGAAGTTGACCGGGCGACCGTGGCGGTCGGCGGCGGTGACTTTCGGTGCGGGCTCGTTGACGGCTACGCCCTTGTCGACCATCAGCGCACCGGCCGGAGCGATGCGGCCGTGGAGGACGCCGATCTGGCGCACCAGCGCCATGACGGTGAAGGCGAGGGCGATGAGCAGCACCCAGAGAAGAATGTTGGAAACGATCAGACCTTCCATTTGTTCACCTTCCGATGAGTTTGAGCAGGCGGGGATGATTGGCCAGCAGGCCATCGGCCGCGGCATACAGAAGCAGAGAAACGGCGCTGGCGGCGAGAATCACGAAGGCGTCGAACACACCCATCTCGCGGGCCTGCGGGGTACAGGCGGCGACCAGGGCGAGCGCGGCGACGATCGCGTTGCGCAGCAGCAGTACCGGGCGCAGCGGTTGCATCTGGTCGGGGCCGGAGCAGCCGCAGTCGATGTCGCGGCGTCCGCGCCAGAGGTTGATGCCGATGGCGCCGGCATAGAACAGGATCAGCGCCGTTTCTCTGCTTCAGTATGCCGCCGCCGATGGCCAGCTGGCCAATCATCCCCGCCAGCTCAAACT
>NZ_JBGLYK010000401.1:0-2258 GCF_047304025.1 Pseudomonas sp. Pseusp97
CCGCCGGACAGCGCGTCGAGTACGGCGGCGTCTTCGGCCAGGCGCAGCGAGTCCTCCAGCGGCAGGGTGACCACCGCCGTGCCCAGCTCGATGCGCCGGGTGCGCGCGGCGATGCTGGCGAACAGCAGCAGCGGCGAAGGCAGTTGGCCGAAGCCGCCGCTCAGGTGGTGCTGGGCGATCCAGCCGCCGTCGAAGCCCAGCGCCTCGGCGAACTCGAACTGCTCCTGCAGGTCTCGGTAGACCTGGCGCGGGTCGCTGCCGAAGGCGTGGGTGAGGAAGCCGAGCTTGAACGGCTTGCGCGGTTTCACTGCGCTCATGCCGGGATCTCCTGTGCGGTGGCGCGCTGCTGGCGCGGTTGCCAGCCCAGCGCGGGGGCGATGTCGCGGGCGACGGTTTGCAGGTGGCGCAGGGCTTCGGCGAAGCCGGTGGAGGTGGTCTGCACCTGGACGATCAACTGGTCATCGGCGCCCAGCGGCGCATCCGCGCGCAGCTGTTCGGCGATCTTCGCCGGGTCGCCGTGCAGTACGCCGAGGGCGTCCAGCACCGCCTCGAAGCCCTGCGCCGGGTCGGCGTGGCCGATACCGATACGGCGCTGGCGTTCGACGTAGGTGAGGATGTCCTGGCGCAGGGTCGAGCCTTCGGCCGCGGCATCTGCACCTGGGAATACGGCGCGTACCAGGGCGACGCGGGGCGTGCCGGAATGCGCGGGATTCCACGCCTGGCGATAGCGCTCGATCACCTGGGTGCGCGGTTCGGCGCCGGCCGTTGGGTTGGGCGCCAGGATCAGCCCGTTGCCGCGCGCAGCAACCTGCTCGACGCGGGAAGTCGCCTCCCACAGGCGGTCTGCCAGCCCATTGGCTGCCGGGCGCAACACGCGGCCCTCGGCATTCAGCGGCTCGCCGGCCAGGGCGCGGCGCAGGCGCTCCAGGCGCTGGTCGTACTGGTCGTGGCGGCCTTCCAGGCTCTGGCTGAAGGCGGCGAAGCTGTCCGGGTCGAAGCCGGCGCCCAGGCCCAGCTGCAGGCGGCCCTGGCTGATCAGGTCGAGCACCGAGGCATCCTCGGCCAGGCGCAGCGCGTTCTCCTGGTTGAGCACGACGATGCCGGTGCCCAGCTGGATGTGCCGGGTGCGCTCGGCGGCGGCGCTGAGCAGCACCAGCGGCGAGGGCAGGCGGCCGTTCTCGCTGGCGAAGTGGTGCTGCGCCAGCCAGCCGCTGTCGAAACCCAGCTCCTCGGCGGCTTCGAACAACTCCAGGGTCTGCTGGTACAGGCGCGGCTCGAACTGCGGGGCATACACGCGGTTGAGAAAGCCCAGGCGGAAGGTGCCGGGAAGAGTGCGGCGGCTCATGGTTGGCGCTCCTGGTCGATCTGCCCGAGCAGCGGCGTCAGCGCGGCACCAAGGCTGTCGCTGGCGGCGGGTGCGCCGGGCAGGGCGTTGAACGGGCTGAGGGTGAGGTAGCCCTTGGCGACCCACACCGCCTCGTCTTCGGCGTTGCTCGCGTCCGGCGGCGGCGACCAGGCGAAACCGATGCCCGGCTTGCCGGCCAGCTTCGCGTCGAGCTTGCCGAGGTCCTCGGTGTAGAGGGCGTGGAAGGGCACGTAGCTGCCGATGCGGGTCAGCCGCGCGCCTTGGAGTTTTGCCAGCGGCGGCAGGTTGAGGTTCAGGCCCACGCCCCTGGGCAGCAGAGCGCCGTCGGCCTGGCGGTGTTGGTCCAGTGCGTCCACCAGGCGGGTGACGATGGCGGCGATGCGCGGGCTGTCCTGTTCCTTCAGGTCGGCGCTGACGGCCAGCGCCGGCACGCCGGAGAGCACCGCGACGCTGGCGGCGTTGAAGGTGCCCGAGGCGCTGTTGAGGGCGCCGAGGTTGTTGCCGGGGTTGGGCCCGACTATCACCAGGTCCGGGTGCGGCAGCACCTTCTGCAATCCCAGCAGCACCGCCATGACCGGCGTGCCGCTGATGCGGATATCCACCTGCTGGCCGGTGCAGCTGGCGCTTTCGCACTGGCCCTTTTCGGTAGTGGTGAGGTAGTAGCTGTCCGGGTAGGCCGGGTCGTCGTCGCGGCCCACCTGCGTCTCGCGGCCGAAGAAGAAGGCGCCGCCGCGCGCGCTCTGGTCGCTGTAGGGTGCGGCGATGCGCACGGTGTGCCCGTCGGCCTTGAGGGCGGTGTACAGCGCGCGGATGTTCGGGTGGCGGTAGCCGTCGTCGTTGCTGAGCAGGATGTTCAGCGCGAACGCCGGCGGGGCGGGGGGGCCGCCCGCGG
>NZ_JBGLYK010000402.1:0-2251 GCF_047304025.1 Pseudomonas sp. Pseusp97
CACCCATCCCTCTCAGCTGAACTCCCCCCACTGTCACCGGTCGTTAACCCAGTAGGACGATGATGCAGAAAACCGTCGAAAGCCCCGTCCTGTGCGGTATTCCGTGCATTTTGTTGAGTATCCGAAACAGTCAACCGGCAGTGCGACAAAGGGATGCGAAAAAGCGGCAATTCAGGGTTGAACTCATGGACTTCAGGTCCTAAAGTTCGCGCCCGAACGTCCATGCTGGAAACGATCCATCCGGCTCAAGTACTGACGACGAGAGATAGCCGGTGCCTTTGCCCCGGTATCGGTAATGCTCGGCGACATGCCTTGGGAAGTAGGCGAACCAAAGTGGGGAAACGGATTCGACGTTCAGCTTCACCCCTACGAATAACCTGTTCTGCCATTTGGAGTCCCAAGCATGTCCATCAAGGTCGAGGATTACTTCGCCCCCGAAACCTTCCAGCGCATGAAGGCCTTTGCCGACAAGCAGGAAACCCCCTTCGTCGTCATCGACAAGCAGACCATCGCCGATGCCTACGACCAGCTGACCGGCTGCTTCCCGTTCGCCAAGATCTACTACGCGGTGAAGGCCAACCCCGCCACCGAGATCACCGAGCTGCTGCGCGACAAGGGTTCGAACTTCGACATCGCCTCCATCTATGAGCTGGACAAGGTGATGAAGACCGGCGTGCGCGCCGAGCAGATCAGCTACGGCAACACCATCAAGAAAGCCCGCGACATTCGCTACTTCTACGAGAAGGGCGTGCGCCTGTTCGCCACCGACTCCGAGGCCGACCTGCGCAACATCGCCAAGGCCGCGCCGGGCTCCAAGGTCTACGTGCGTATCCTCACCGAAGGCTCCACCTCGGCCGACTGGCCGCTGTCGCGCAAGTTCGGCTGCCAGTCCGACATGGCCATGGACCTGCTGGTGCTGGCCCGCGACCTGGGCCTGGTGCCCTACGGCGTGTCCTTCCACGTCGGTTCGCAGCAGCGCGACATCGGCGTGTGGGACGCGGCCATCGCCAAGGTGAAGGTCATCTTCGAGCGCCTGAAGGAAGAAGACGGCATCGAGCTGAAACTGATCAACATGGGCGGCGGCTTCCCGGCCAACTACATCGCCAAGACCAACAGCCTGGAAACCTACGCCGAAGAGATCATCCGCTTCCTCAAGGAAGACTTCGGCGACGACCTGCCGGAGATCATCCTCGAGCCGGGCCGCTCGCTGATCGCCAACGCCGGCATCCTGGTCAGCGAAGTCGTGCTGGTGGCGCGCAAGTCGCGTACCGCGGTCGAGCGCTGGGTGTTCACCGACGTGGGCAAGTTCTCCGGCCTGATCGAAACCATGGACGAGTCCATCAAGTTCCCGATCCACGTGGAGAAGGCGGGCGAGCTGGAAGAAGTGGTGATCGCCGGCCCGACCTGCGACAGCGCGGACATCATGTACGAGCACTACAAGTACGGCCTGCCGCTGAACCTGGCGGCCGGCGACCGTCTGTACTGGCTGTCCACCGGTGCCTACACCACCAGCTACAGCGCGGTGGAATTCAACGGCTTCCCGCCGCTGAAGGCTTTCTACCTGTAAGCCTTGGCTGTAATGAAAAAGCCCCGCTGATGCGGGGCTTTTCATTGATGCGACGCTCGTTGTAGGGGCGGACCTTGTCCGCGAAGTCCTCCGCGGCGGACTCTGTTCTTTCCTTTGAATACTGCAATGCAGAGCCGCTTGTGAGCGAGCTATGTCCGCAATTTCCTGCTTCGGCTTGGATGTTTCAGCGCCGCACCGGCGTGCGCGCTGGACTTCCTGTTTCGCCCCCTCGGGCGACCTACTTTGGCAAACGCCCCAAAGTAGGCAAAGGTCTTGCCCCGGACATCCGGTTTTTCGCTTAGGCGAAAAATTCCCTCGTTGAAGCGAAGTTTCAGGGGCACGCGCTGACGGGCCATCCCTGGCCCGACAGCGCTCTCGCGACATCCATGTCGCTCAACCCCTGAAACTCCACTTCAACGAGGCCTCCTGAACGGGGCATTCGGAGTGTGCGGACATCTCTCTGGAAGACTGGAAAGCCAGAGCCAGAGCCAGAGCCAGAGCCGGATCGGCGCGGCGCGGGTACCCGTAGGAGCGGACCTTGTCCGCGAAATCCCGAGCGGCGTACTCCTTGAACGGCCTGTGCAGCCAATCTGCCGCGCCACCTGTAGGAGCGGGGGGTGTGGCGCCCCCCCCACCCCGCGGGGGGGGGGGGTTTGGGGGCAACCACCGCCGAAAAAACAACCC
>NZ_JBGLYK010000403.1:0-2230 GCF_047304025.1 Pseudomonas sp. Pseusp97
CGCTGGGCGTCGGCCTGCGCACGCCCATCGGCCTGCCGCCCAGCGTGCAACGGCTGGATGCAGAACGCGCCGGGCTGCCGGCGATGGCGCCGCTGGGGTTATGCCTGCACCGCGGCGAGGCTGAACCGGAAGCGGTGGTGGAGCGCCTGCGCGAATTGCTGCAGGAGGGCGTGGCGGAGCTGCTGGAAAATCCGGCGATTCGCTGATCCATTTCTGACGGAAAATCACTGCGATCAATGGTGCTGGAAAAAGCGAGACGACCGGTCATATTCTTGCGTCCATGAACAGCATCCGACTCGACAAGCGCGACCTGATCCTCGCCAAGGGCTCCCTGGCGATGACCCGCAGCGGCTACCACGGCACCGGCGTGCAGGACATCGTCCAGGCCGCCGGCATCCCCAAGGGTTCCTTCTATCACTACTTCGAAAGCAAGGAAGACTTCGCCCTGCAGGCCCTGGAGCACCTCTACGCACCGCGCCTGGCCCGCTACGCCGAGGCGCTGGGCAACCCGGCACTGGGTCCGCGCGCGCGCATCCTCACTTATTACCGCGAACTCCTGGCGCATTTCGCCCGCCAGGAGAAGCTCGAATACCACTGCTTCATCGGCAGCCTGAGCTTCGAGATGGCGGAGCTGTCGCCGGCCATCGCCGAGCGGGTCGACGGCATCCTCCAGCAGTCCATCGACACCCTGCGCGGGTGCCTGGCCGATGCCCAGCGCGCCGGTGAGCTGCCGGCGGCGGAGAACGTCGAATCCCTGGCCGAGTTCATCGGCAATGCCTGGCAGGGCGTGCTGGCGCGGATGAAAGTCAGCGCTTCGCTCAGACCCGTGGAACGCTTTATCGAACGCCTGGAGCACTTGCTTCAGGCCTGAACTGCCTGAGTCATCACCCTTCTCTCTACTTTTCACAAAAGAACGAGACGACCGGTCGCCTGGTCGTCCTGGAGACTTCAATGACTGCATCCGTAGATACCCTGTTCTCGCCCTTCCGCCTGGGCGGCCTGGAACTGCCCACCCGCGTCGTGATGGCGCCGATGACCCGCAACTTCTCCCCGGGCGGCGTTCCCCACGCCCAGGTGGTGGAGTACTACCGCCGCCGCGCCGCCGCCGGCGTCGGCCTGATCGTCACCGAAGGCACCACGGTCAATCACAAGGCGGCCAACGGCTACCCGAACGTGCCGCGCTTCCATGGTGAAGACGCCCTGGCCGGCTGGAAGCAGGTGGTCGACGCCGTGCACGCCGAAGGCGGCAAGATCGTCCCGCAGCTGTGGCACGTCGGCGCCGTGCGCCGCCTGGGCACCGAGCCGGACGCCAGCGTCCCGGGTTACGGCCCCAGCGGCAAGGAAAAGGACGGCACCGTGCTGGTCCATGAGATGACCAAGGACGACATCCAGGAAGTCATCGCCGCCTTCGCCCAGGCTGCGCTCGACGCCAAGTCCATCGGCATGGACGGCGTGGAGATCCACGGCGCCCACGGCTACCTGATCGACCAGTTCTTCTGGGACGGCAGCAACAAGCGCACCGACGAATACGGCGGCAGCCTGGCCAACCGTTCGCGCTTCGCCATCGAGCTGATCCAGGCCGTGCGCGCGGCCGTCGGCCCCGACTACCCGATCATCTTCCGCTTCTCCCAGTGGAAGCAGCAGGACTACAGCGCCCGCCTGGTGCAGACCGCCGAAGAGCTGGAGGCCTTCCTCAAGCCGCTGTCGGATGCCGGCGTGGACATCTTCCACTGCTCGACCCGTCGCTTCTGGATTCCGGAATTCGAAGGCTCCGACCTCAACCTGGCCGGCTGGACCCGCCGGCTCACCGGCAAGCCGACCATCACCGTCGGCAACGTCGGCCTGGATGGCAGCGAGTTCCTGGCCTTCTTCGGCAACACCGAGGAAGTCGCCCAGCCGTCGGGTATCGACGGTCTGCTGGAGCGCCTGAACAAGGATGAGTTCGACCTGGTCGCGGTCGGCCGCGCGCTGCTGGTCGATCCGGACTGGGCGGTGAAGGTGCGTGACGGTCGTCTGGCCGACATCAAGCCGTTCAGCCGCGAAGCGCTGACGTCGCTGGCCTGATCGGCGAGCGGATGTGAAAAGCCCCTGGTACCCACGGTGCCAGGGGCTTTTGGCTTTTCGTAGGAGCGAGCTTGCTCGCGAACCAACCTCCGCTGCGGGGCATGTTCGCGAGCAAGCTCGCTCCGACAGGTGGGCTCCATGGTTTGGGGGCGCGCAGGAGCGGATT
>NZ_JBGLYK010000404.1:0-2224 GCF_047304025.1 Pseudomonas sp. Pseusp97
TTGTTTGGTTTTTTTTGGTTCGTTGTTTGATGTATAACATAACCCCCGGGGGGGGTCTGTTGCCCTTCTAGCCCCGCTCCTACAGGATCAGACCTTGATGAAATGCTCGCGGTAGTAACGCAGCTCGGCGATGGATTCGCGGATGTCGTCCAGGGCCAGGTGGGTGTTGCCCTTCTTGAAGCCGTCGCGCACCGCCGGGGCCCAGCGCGCGGCCAGTTCCTTGAGGGTGGAGACGTCCAGGTTGCGGTAGTGGAAGTAGCCTTCCAGCTTCGGCATGTGGCGATAGAGGAAGCGGCGATCCTGGCAGATGCTGTTGCCGCAGATCGGCGAGCTGCGCTTGGGCACCCACTTTTCCAGGAAGGCGATGGTCATCGCTTCGGCCTGCGCGGCGGAGATGGTGCTTTCGCGCACACGCTGGGTCAGGCCGGACTGGCCGTGCTGGCGGGTATTCCACTCGTCCATGCCGGCGAGCAGCTCCTCGCTCTGGTGCACGGCGATCACCGGGCCTTCCTCGAGGATGTTCAGGTCACTGTCGGTGACGATGGTCGCCATTTCGATGATGACGTCCTTGTCCGGGTCCAGCCCGGTCATTTCCAGGTCGATCCAGATCAGGTTCTGCGGGTTCTGCATGATGGTGCTCCTCAGCTCAGCCCCCTAGTTTAGCGGGAAGCACGCCAGCGCATGCTAAACTGCGGCGCGATTTTCCCTGTGGATACCCTATGGCCAAGCGTCACCTCACCCGCCGGCAGAGCTGGCGGATCGAAAAAGTCCAGGAAGAACGCGCCGCCCGCGCGGCGAAGCGCGAGTCGCGCGCTCTGGAAGAACTGGAAGGCGGCGATCTCGGCCCGGAACAGACCGGCCAGGTGATCGCCCACTTCGGGGTGCAGGTGGAAGTCGAGGCCCAGGACGGCGACGCCGCCGGCCAGGTATTCCGCTGCCACTTGCGCGCCAACCTGCCGCCACTGGTGACTGGCGACCAGGTGGTCTGGCGACCGGGCAACCAGGGCATCGGCGTGATCGTCGCGCAATTGCCGCGCACCTCCGAGCTGCGCCGCCCGGACATGCGCGGCGTGCTCAAGCCGGTGGCGGCCAACGTCGACCGCATCGTCATCGTCTTTGCGCCGCGCCCGGAGCCCCATGCAAACCTGATCGACCGCTACCTGGTCGCAGCCGAACACGCGGGCATCAAGCCGCTGCTGCTGCTGAACAAGGCCGACCTGATCGACGAGGAGAACGCGCCCTTCCTCGACTCGCTGCTGGGCACCTACCGCGAGCTGGGCTACCCGCTGCTGGAGGTCTCGGCCGCCAACGGCCTGGCGCTGGACGCCCTGCGCGCCGCGCTGAACGAGCACGTCAGCGTGTTCGTCGGCCAGTCGGGCGTAGGCAAGTCGTCGCTGGTGAATGCGCTGCTGCCGGGCGTCGACACCCGTGTCGGCGACCTCTCGGAAGTCACCGGCAAGGGCACCCACACCACCACCACTGCGCGGCTGTTCCACTTCCCTGCCGGCGGTGACCTGATCGACTCCCCTGGCATCCGCGAATTCGGTCTCGGCCATGTCAGCCGCGACGACGTGGAAGCGGGCTTCATCGAATTCCACGACCTGCTCGGCCACTGCCGCTTCCGCGACTGCAAGCACGACCGCGAGCCGGGCTGCGCGCTGCTCAAGGCGCTGGAAGACGGACGCATCTCGCCACAGCGCATGGCCAGCTACCGCCACATCCTCGCGAGCCTGCCGGAAGACGACTATTGATCGACGGGTGACCGCCCAGGCGTTGCCCGCGGCGCCGACTCTGCCGGTACCTGTAGGAGCGAGCTCGCTCGCGAACGCATTCAGCCGGACAGACAGGGCATCAAGCGGGTTCGCGAGCAAGCTCGCTCCTACGAAGAGCTCGCGAGCCTGACGACTATTGATCGACGGGTGACCGCCCCAGGCGTTACCCACAGTGCCGACGCAGCCGGTACCTGTAGGAGTGAGCTCGCTCGCGAACGCATTCAGCCGGGCAGACAGGGCATCAAGCGGGTTCGCGAGCAAGCTCGCTCCTACGAAGAGCACCGAACCTGACAAATATTCATCGGCGGGTGGCCGCCCCAGGCGTTACCCACAGTGCCGACGCAGCCGGTACCTGTAGGAGCGGGGGTTGGGGCGGACGCAATAAGGCCGGCACACAAAGCATAAAACCGGTTAGCCCCGAAGCGACCGACCAAGAAGCCCCCCAGAAAAAA
>NZ_JBGLYK010000405.1:0-2222 GCF_047304025.1 Pseudomonas sp. Pseusp97
GCGCCAGGGCTGCCTGGCCAGCGAAGTGCTGATCGATTGCGACCGCGTGCGCCTGTGCCTGCTGGCCGGCGAGCGCGATCAGGCCCGCAGCCTGCTGGATGCCTGCCGTGAGCGCTTGCCGGATGGCGGCGAAGGGCATGAACTGCTGCGCGGGCGCCTGGCCTTCCTCGACGGCGAACTGCTGCTCCTGCAAGGCGACGCCCCGGCGGCAACGCTGGCGCTGGAAAACGGCGCACGCCTGGCTCGCGCCTGCGCCGACCCCTACATCCTGCATGGCCTGCTCGGCCTTGGCGAGGCGGCCTCGCGTAGCGCTGACGCTGCGTCGGCGCAGCGCTACTGCGAGGAAGCCGAACGCCGCATGCATTGCTGGAAGGTGCAGCCCGACTGCTACCGGCTGCCGCTGGAAAGCCTCAAGCTGCGCCTGCTGGCGCGCCAGGGCCAGTGGTTGCGCCTGTACCACGAGGCAACTGCGCTGGAAGCCGAGCTGGAACAGCGCCCTGAGCGGGTCGCGCCACTGCATACGCCTTCGCTGCCGCAACGCGTGCGCTACCTGCTGGCGCTGGCCGAGGCGGGTTGTGGCCGCATCGAGGCCGCGCGCGCGCGTCTGCTGGCGCTGCGCGAAGAGTGCCTGGGCCTGGGTTACCAGGCGCTGGCGAGCGAGGTCGAGCAGGCCCTGCACAGCCTGAAGGTCGAGATGGCGCCGGAGCGTCTGCCCAGTCTGTTGCCGACCTCCAGCGGCGAAGTCGCCGACAGCGCCCACGGCCTCACTGCACGGGAAGTCGCGGTGCTGCGTCTGCTCGCCGAGGGCCTGTCGAACCAGGAAATCGGCAACAGCCTGTTCATCTCGCTCAACACGGTGAAGACCCACGCTAAGAAGATCAACGTCAAGCTCGGCGTGCGCCGGCGCACCCAGGCCATCGTCCGCGCCAAGTCACTGGGGCTGCTCGGTTGAACCGGCTTCCTGCAGCGTGCGGAGCAGGTCCACCAGTGCGCGGGCACAGGCGGGCAGCGCCTCGCGGTCGCGCAGCAGCACGCTGCGTTCGCGGACCACCCAGGGCTCGTCCAGCGGCAGGATGCGCAGGTTCATGGTGCGGCTGTGGCGGATGGCGGCGGTTTCCGGGATCACCCCGATGCCGACCCCGGCCTCGACCATCCGGCAGATGGCTTCGAAGCTGGCCACCTGGATGCGCAGGTTGAGGTCGCCGCCGACGCGCTCCACCTGTTCGCGCAGGAAGCTCTGCAGGGTGCTGCCTTCATGCAGGGCGATGTGCGGGTAGTCCAGGGTGTCGGCGAGGGTCAGGCGGGGCAGGGCGCACAGCGGGTGCTCCGGGGCGACTGCGAGCACCAGGCGGTCGGTGCTGAAGTGGACGATCTGCAGGCCTTCGGCGCGCACCGGGCCGGCAACTATGCCCAGGTCCGCAGAGCCATCGAGGATGGCACGGACGATGTCGCGGTTCAGCCGCTCCTGCAGGTCAACGCTGACGCCGGGACGGTCGGCAAGGAAGTCCGCCAGCAGCTCGGGGAGGAATTCGGTGACCGCCGTGGTGTTGGCGAAGATGCGGATGTGCCCGACCTGATCGCCCGCCTGGCCGCTGAAGTCGCTCTTCAGGTGATCGACCTGGCGCAGGATCAGCCGCGCGTGCTGCAGCAGGCGTTGGCCGGCCGGGGTCAGCTCGACGCCGCGGTTGTCGCGGTAGAGCAGGCGGCAGTCGAGCTGGCCTTCCAGCGCCTTGATCCGCGCACTGGCGGCGGCCGCCGAGAGATGGGCGCGGCGCGCGCCCTGGGTGAGGCTGGGGGCTTCGGCGATGTGCGCGAAAAGCCGCAGGTCGGCGAGGTCGAAGTGCATGGGCGGTTCTCCGCGAAGCGACAGACAGCGGCGCTAGGCTTGAAGTGTGGAAATGGCGTTAGGGTTTGCCTAACGCTGGATTATGAAAATGTGGATTCGACGAACGCAAGCCCTGTTGCATGCTCCGTTCACCAACCTGCCAAGAGGTCCGAAATGAGCGATTCGCCCTACGCCGACTGGATCGGCCGCTCCCAGGAGCGCGAGGAAGAACTGAGCACGCTGCTGGTCCGCCGCCTGGCCGTGACCCTGGCTGAAGAAGCTCCGGCTGCCGGCGATGCACTGCCGCCGCTGTGGCACTGGATGTTCTTCCAGGATGAAGTGACCGAGCCGGGCCTGGGCGCCGACGGCCATCCGGCGCGCGGCGGCTTCCTGCCCC
>NZ_JBGLYK010000406.1:0-2179 GCF_047304025.1 Pseudomonas sp. Pseusp97
GCCTGGAGGCCCGCGCCCGCGTGGTGGCCATGGCCACCGCCGGTGTCGAGCCGCGGATCATGGGCATCGGCCCGGTGCCGGCGACCCGCAAGGTGCTGGAGCTGGCCGGCCTGTCGCTGAACGACATGGACGTGATCGAGCTGAACGAAGCCTTCGCCTCCCAGGGCCTTGCGGTCCTGCGCGAGCTGGGCCTGGCGGACGACGACGCACGGGTGAACCCCAACGGCGGCGCCATCGCCCTCGGCCATCCGCTGGGCATGAGCGGCGCGCGCCTGGTGACCACCGCCCTGTACGAACTGGAAGAGCGCGGCGGCCGCTACGCGCTGTGCACCATGTGCATCGGCGTCGGCCAGGGCATCGCGCTGATCATCGAACGAATCTGATCCATCGGCGGGATCGAACCCGCGCCGCCAGTCGCTTTTGTGCATCGACTGACACGCAGAGCAAGGTCTCTGGCAGGGGTTCGAATCCCTCCGCGAACGGGGGCGCTATGCTGCCCCCATGACACTCGCAGCCCTCATCGGGGCTGGCGTACAAGAACAAATCGAGTGAACCCATGAACATGTACCATGATGCCGAACGTGCCCTGCTTGACCCGATGGAAACCGCCAGTGTCGACGAGCTGCGCCAGCACCAGCTGGAGCGCCTGCGCTGGAGCCTCGAGCACGCCTACGACAACGTCCCGCTGTACCAGCAGCGCTTCCGCGAGGCCGGCGTACACCCGGACGACCTGACCTCCCTCGACGATCTCGCCAAGTTCCCTTTCACCGGCAAGAACGACCTGCGCGACAACTACCCCTACGGCATGTTTGCCGTTCCGCAGAGCGAGATCGTGCGCCTGCACGCCTCCAGCGGCACCACCGGCAAGCCTACCGTGGTCGGCTACACGCAGAACGACATCGATACCTGGGCCAACGTGGTCGCCCGCTCCATCCGCGCCGCCGGCGGCCGCAAGGGTGACAAGGTGCATGTGTCCTACGGCTACGGCCTGTTCACCGGCGGGCTGGGCGCGCACTACGGCGCCGAGCGCCTGGGCTGCACGGTGATCCCGATGTCTGGCGGCCAGACCGAGAAACAGGTCCAGCTGATCCGCGACTTCCAGCCGGACATCATCATGGTCACCCCGTCCTACATGCTCAACATCGCCGACGAGATCGAGCGCCAGGGCGTCGACCCGCACAGCCTCAAGCTGCGCCTGGGCATCTTCGGCGCCGAACCCTGGACCGCCGAGCTGCGTCGCGCGGTCGAGGAACGCATGGGCATCACCGCCCTGGACATCTACGGCCTCTCGGAAATCATGGGCCCGGGCGTGGCCATGGAGTGCGCCGAGACCAAGGACGGCCCGACCGTCTGGGAAGACCACTTCTACCCCGAAATCATCGACCCGGCGACCGGCGTCGTGCTGCCCGACGGCCAATACGGCGAGCTGGTGTTCACCTCGCTGTCCAAGGAAGCGCTGCCGATGATCCGCTACCGCACTCGCGACCTGACCCGCCTGCTGCCGGGCACCGCGCGGCCGATGCGGCGCATCGACAAGATCACCGGGCGCAGCGACGACATGCTGATCATCCGCGGCGTCAACGTGTTCCCGACCCAGGTCGAGGAACAGGTGCTGAAGATCAAGCAGCTCGCCGAGTGCTACGAGATCCACCTGCACCGCAACGGCAACCTCGACTGCATCGATATCCACGTCGAACTGCGGCACGACCTGCTGGGCCTCTCGGCAGACGAGCAGAAGGCCATCGGCAGCGAGCTGGGCAAGCAGGTCAAGACCCACATCGGCGTCAGCGCCCGCGTGCTGGTGCAGCCTTCGCATAGCCTCAAGCGCTCGGAGGGCAAGGCCTGCCACGTGTACGACAATCGTCCCAAGGGTTGAGATTCGGCGCCCTCAAAAAGCCCCGCTACGGCGGGGCTTTTTTCGCTCTTCGTAGGACCGAGGGGGACGCCCAGTCCTTGCTCGCGAACCGCCCAGCTTCAGTGCCACCTGCGGCACCCTCTCCCCAACCCTGGCTGCGCGCCCCGCTCCGAAGGGAGAGGGCGTATTCGTGCCTGCTCGTCCGACGGTGCAGTCCTATCCGCTTACAGGATGCGCCATCAAACGAACTCCTTCCCCGCCGACCACACCAAACCAGCCCCCTCTCCCTTCAGGGAGAGGGTTGGGGAGAGGGAACGTCCAACT
>NZ_JBGLYK010000407.1:0-2087 GCF_047304025.1 Pseudomonas sp. Pseusp97
GGGGGGTGGGGGGGGGGGGCCGCCCGGTTCGGCCCAAAACGGGGGGCGCTTACGCCCCCCTACGAACTGCCGTTCCCTGACAGTCCCTACCTGGGTTCTCCCTCTCCCTAACCCTCTCCCTGAAGGGAGAGGGGATTGATCGGTGCAGGGTGAAACCGTGGCATCAGCCGGCACGGACGGCCCCCTCTCCCTTCGGAGCGGGGACTGTTCAGTGTCAGGCAAACTTCCGTGCTAGCCGCAAACGCCGAACGGCTCCCTCTCCCTTCAGGGAGAGGGCGGGGGGAGAGGGTTAACGTGCGCAGAGGAACACCTCGGCAGGAATGGACTTTGTCCGTGCCCTTGCCAGCAGGCCGTTGAACGGGCCGGGGCAAAAGGTCACCCCCGCGCCGCCACCAATTCACGAAACTCTTCCGCACTCACCCGATGGTCGCCATCGCGATCCGCGCGGACGATCAGCGCCGGCTCCTGGTTCATGAATTCCACCAGGTTGATCTGGCCGTCGCCGTCCGTGTCCGGCCAGGCGATGGCATTGGGCGAGACGTTGACGCTGTTGCTGGGCGGGGTCACTTCCTCACGGGTGAGCAGGCCGTCATGGTTGCGGTCCAGGCGGTGGAACATGCGGTCGCGCATGGCGGCCATGTCGCTGGCCTCGATGTAGCCGTCGCCGTTGCGGTCCAGGCGGGAAAAGGCGGTTTCGCTCATCTCCCCGGCCACGGCGCAGCGGCCGGCCAGGGCCAGGGTGGCGAGCAGCAGGGCTTGGCAGAGTCGGCTTTGCATCGGTGATTCCTTGAGCTGGGAAGACCGGCAAAGCCTATCGACAGGCGGACTCGAAGCGGTTCGATCACTCCGCCGGCGTCTGCGGCCGGCCGCGGCGGCGGAACTCCACCGGGGTCTCGCCGACCCAGCGCTTGAAGGCGCGGTAGAAGGTGCTCGGCTCGGAGAAGCCGGTGCGCTCGACTATCACCTCGATGCGCTCGTCGGTCTTGAGCAGCAGTTCCTTGGCCAGGCGGCAGCGGTAGTCGGTGACCAGGTCGTTGAAGCGCACCCCGGCCATGGCCAGGCGCTCGCGCAGGCGGCGGGCCGGCATGTCGAGACGTGCGGCCACCTGCTCCAGCGTCGCGCCGCCATCCACCAGCAGCACGCCGATCAGTTCGCGCACCTTGCGCACCAGATCCAGCCGCTCCACTTCCGCCAGTTGCCGGCGCGCCAGGGATTCATGCATGCGCAGCAGCTCGGGCGCGGCATGGCGCGAGGGCTTCTCCAGCACTTGTACATCGAACACCAGCGCATAGCGCTCAGCCCCCAGAACCGCCGGGCAGCCATAAACCTCGCGGTAGCGCTCGGCGGGCGCGCCTTCCTCGTGCATCAGCTGCACTTCGTGGGGCTTGAAGTCACCCTCGGTAAGCGCGTGGAACAGGCGCACCACCGCGCCGGCGAGCATTTCGGGGAAGTGCCGGTTGGTCCCGGCGGTATGGCCGAGCAGCAGCACGGCCTTCTCGCCCTCCACTTCCAGGCGGGCGTTGAGGGTGTCGGAAAGCAGGCGCACGTAGCGCAGGGCGTGGCGCAGGCCTTCGCCGAAGGTGGCGCTGGAAAGGAACAGGTACTCCAGCAGCAGGCCATGGAAGGCGGGCAGATGGCCGGCCAGATAGAGGCCGACGTGCTCTTCGCCGCATTCCT
Organism: Pseudomonas sp. Pseusp97; assembly: GCF_047304025.1. Classification (NCBI taxonomy): domain Bacteria; kingdom Pseudomonadati; phylum Pseudomonadota; class Gammaproteobacteria; order Pseudomonadales; family Pseudomonadaceae; genus Pseudomonas; species Pseudomonas sp. Pseusp97. Next base: position 1,678 of record NZ_JBGLYK010000407.1, read on the forward strand.
CGGCGGCCGCCTTCCAGAACAGGTTCTGTGCGCTGTGGGGGAATCGTCCGGCAGGCAGGCTGCCGGCAGGCAGGCCGACGCGAGCCAGCACGCGGTCAGGGTCGGTACCGCTGGCGCGCAGGGCGTCGATCACCGGGCGCATCAGCGCCACATCGTCGGTCAGATCACGCATGGTGTTTTTTTCTAGTTATCCATGAGGCGGGCCCATCTTAGGCAGCTTTCCCATCGCCCCTCAAGAGAATCAGGAAGCAGGTTAAGGGAAATATCCGAGCAATCGGACGGTCACATTGACTTGCCTGCCGCGCACCGCGTTGCCACGGCCAATGCCCAGGCCTGAGCGGCGGCTAAGCTGACTGGATACCCGCCAGGAGATACCCGATGCCCCGCGATTGGCTTGACCTGTCCGCCCC
>NZ_JBGLYK010000408.1:0-2062 GCF_047304025.1 Pseudomonas sp. Pseusp97
GCCCAACCCAGTTCGGCCAGGGCTTCTGGCCGGGGGTAGTGGGCCGGCCAGTCACCGTCGAGATCCGGCGGGGTTGCCAGCAGCGCGCCCTTGATCGGCCGGCTGTAGCGTGCGGCCCAATGAGCGACCATCAGCACGCCGGCGCTGTGGGCGACCAGGATCACCTCGCCCTCGATGCTTTCCAGCCCGCGCTGGATGGCTTCGACGCGGGCATTCAGGTCCAGCTTGTTCTCGGTCAGCGGCGGTACGCTGCGGACGTTCGGCAGGCGGTCCTGCAGCAGGGTCTGCCAGTGCTCGGCGACGTGATCGCGCAGGCCGGGGACCATGAGGACGGTGGTGGAAGTCTTGTTGATGCTCACCGGTTCACCTTTGGGTGATTTCGAACTTGTTGGACAGACAGTAGAGCTGCCCCGGTGAAGGTGCTTTGCATTGAGCGTCAGGCACTTCGCATTTGATGACAGGCCGCGGCCAGCCTGCTGTCCCGCCGACTCCACGGGTGGCGTGCGCAGCGGGACGTACGGTGCATTCCAGAGCGCCGCAGGCACTGGCCGAAGTGAGAACTTTCGTACACGATTGGTAACAGCTGTCGCTAGAATCTGAGGTCATCGACCCAGCCAGCGTGCACTCTGGCCAGCGGCGTCCACGGACCCCGACGGCACGGAGCAACCACAAGAACAAGAAGGCGATCGGCATGACCCCAATGGTTCGCATTGCGGCCCTCACCAACTACCTGGAAGTGGCCCGCCACCTGGGCCTCAACCCGCACCAGCAATTGAGCGCGGTGGGCCTGTCCCAGTCCATGCTCGATCACCCGGAGCAGCGCATCCCCGTGTCCACGGCGGTGACCCTGCTGGAGGAGTCGGCGCGCATCAGCGGCTGCGAGACCTTCGGCCTGCGCATGGCTGAATCTCGCCAGCTCGCCGACTTCGGCGTGATCAGCCTGCTGCTGTCGCACCAGGCGACGCTGCGCGAGGCCATCGACACCATCATTCGCTACCGCCACCTGCTCAACGAATCCCTGGCCCTCTACATCGACCAGGAAGGCAAGCTGGCGATCCTGCGCGAAGAGCTCCTGACGGTCCCGCCGATGCCCATGCGCCAGGGCCTGGAGCTGGCCCTGGGCACCCTCTATCGCCTCTGCGCCGCCCTCCTCGGCCCGCACTGGCGACCGGTCAGCGTCAATTTCAGCCACGACGCCCCGGCGGACATGCAGGTGCACCGCCGGCTGTTCGGCTGCAAGATCGAATTCGGCAGCGAGTTCAACGGCATCGTCATCCCCGCCGCCGATCTGGACGCGGCCAACCCCATGGCCGACCCGGCCATGGCCCGGCATGCGCGCAGCTTCGTCGATTCCCTGCCCGGCGCTACCGATGGCAGCACGCTGAACGAGGTGCGCAAATCCATCTACCTGCTGCTGCCCATGGGCCGCGCGACCATCGAGCAGATCGCCCAGTCGCTGGGGCTGAACGTGCGCACGCTGCAACGGCGGCTGGAAGACAACGGCGTGACCTTCTCCGACCTGATCAACGAAGTCCGGCGTGAGCTGGTGCTGCGCTACATGGAGAACCCGCGCTATTCGCTGGGGCGGATTGCCGACCTTCTGGGGTATTCGATGCCCAGCTCCTTCACCCGCTGGTTCGCGGTGCAGTTCGGCGTGTCGCCGGCGGCGTGGCGCAAGGAGCATCTGGGGCGGGAGGCGGAGTGAGTTTTGCCTGAGGGGGATGGTGGTGCCGTGCGGTTCGCGAGCAAGCTCGCTCCTACAGGTTGGCACCAGCGCCCGGGCTTTGCGTAGGAGCGGACCTTGTCCGCGAAATCCGTCGCGGCGGAAATCGGAGTCACGGGGATATTCCGTCAACCATCGCCTGCCGGCGATTCGCGGAGAAGCTCCGCTCCTACAAGAGCGTGCGCATCGATTTGGCTTTGGCTCCTGCAGACTTCCAGAGAAACATCCGCGCACGCCGAATGCCCCGTTCAGGAGGCCTCGTTGAAACTCCGATCACCTTCGGCCTCCTGAAAGGGGCACTCCGGAGCGTGCGGATGTTTCTGTGGAAGACCTGTAAGA
>NZ_JBGLYK010000409.1:0-2014 GCF_047304025.1 Pseudomonas sp. Pseusp97
CCAGCACCGCGTCCACCGTGCCCTCGCCGCCGTCGGCCATGGGCCGCTGGAGCAGCCGGTGAAAGCCCACTGGGGCTGGCTGGACGACGCCACGGCGGTGATCGAGATGGCGGCCGCCAGCGGCCTGCACTGGGTGCCGGAAGGCCTGCGCGACGCTACCCGCACCACCAGCCGCGGCACTGGTGAGCTGATCCGCGCGGCGCTGGATGCCGGCGCGAAGAAGATCATCATCGGCCTGGGCGGCAGCGCCACCAATGACGGCGGCCTGGGCTTGCTGCAGGCGCTGGGCGTGAGCTTCCTCGATGGCCGGGACAAGGAGCTGGGTGCCGGCGGAGCGCGGCTCGCGGAACTGGAGCGCATCGACCTGTCCGGCCTCGACCCGCGACTGGCCGGAGTCGAGGTCGAAGTGGCCGCCGACGTGAACAATCCCCTCTGCGGCCCCCATGGCGCTTCGGCGGTCTTCGGCCCGCAGAAGGGGGCGAACCCGGCGCAGGTGCAGCAGCTGGACGCCGCGCTCAAGCGCTACGCCGAAGTTGCGGCGCTGGCGCTGGGGCAGGATCACAGCCTGTTCCCAGGTGTCGGTGCGGCGGGTGGGCTGGGCTTCGCCTGCCGGGCCTTTCTCAAGGCGCGCTTCCGCCCGGGCATCGAGTTGATCGCCGAGCTGTCGGAACTGGAGCCGGCGCTGGCCGGCGCGTCGCTGGTCATCACCGGGGAAGGGCGCCTGGACGGCCAGAGCCTGCATGGCAAGACACCGGTGGGCGTGGCCCATGTCGCCCGTCGTGCGGGGGTGCCGGTGATCGCCCTGGCGGGCAGCGTCGGCGACGGACTGGCCGAATTGCGCGAAGCAGGCATCGAGGCGGCGTTCAGCCTGGCGCCGGGGCCCATTACCCTGGCCGATGCCTGCGCACGGGCCGCGCAGGAACTGGAGAACCGCGCCGAGGCCCTGGCGCGCTTCTGGTCGCTGGCTCAGGGCGCGCGGTAGTCGTCGGCGGCGCGCTGCAGCCATTCCGGGAGGTCGCTGCGCTTCACCTTCTCGCGCTTGGCGTCGGCCAGGCGCTGCAACAGATAGATACGTTTCTGCGGATCATCGCCGGCCAGCGACAGCGCCAGGTCGCGGTCCATCCAGCGACGGATGCGCCAGTAGATCCACCAGTGGAAGTACAGGCCGGCGGCGGTGGTGACGACGATGATGAAATAGTCCATGGACGGCTGCTCCTTCTGCGGCCGCAAGGCTAACCCACCGCGCGGCATGAAAAACTGAGTCAGGGCAGGCGTTTTTCGATGAACTGGCACAAACTGTACGAAAGCTGAATCCAGATCAGCTGTTTCACGACCTGGCGTGACAGGCGGGCTGCCGTCGGAGTCTAATAGTCGTAGCCCTACTCGGAGGTTCCCTAATGCGTAAAACTGCCCTGATCGCCGTGACTTTCGCCGCCCTGGCCATGACCCTCGGTGGTTGCCAGTCCAGCCTGACCGGCGACACCTACACCCGTGAAGAAGCACGTACCGTACAGAACGTGCGCATGGGTACCATCCAGGCCCTGCGCCCGGTGAAGATCGAAGGCACCAAGACTCCTATCGGCTCCGTTGCCGGCGCCGCCGTTGGCGGTATTGGCGGCAGCGCCATCGGTGGCGGCAAGGGCAGCTATGTCACCGCCATCATCGGCGCCGTGGCCGGCGGCCTGCTCGGTGCGGCCACCGAAGAAGGCCTGACCCGCACCCAGGGCGTGGAAATCACCGTTCGCGAAGACGACGGCAGCACCCGCGCCTACGTCCAGCAGGTCGACGAAGGCGCCGTGTTCCGTGTCGGCGAGCGCGTGCGCATCCTGACCGTCAACGGTACCAGCCGCGTCTCTCACTGACCGGTAATGGCTGCCCGCCCGTGGCAGCCGGCGAAACCCAGCGGGGGGGGGGGGGGGGGGGGGGGGGGGGGGGGGGGGGGGGGGGGGGGGGGGGGGGGGGGGGGGGGGGGGGGGGGGGGGGGGGGCGGCGGGGGGCGGGGGGGGGTAGGAAT